>JALUXZ010000172.1 GCA_027018935.1 Mariprofundaceae bacterium | reverse complement strand
CTTGGTATCACCCATTGCATCGGCAACCATATCAATTTCTTTGATAAGCAAATCAACATAAGGCTGCGCACGGTCATATTTCTTGGTTACAATTTTGTTGCAACCGCAGTAATAACAAACCGTATTACAAAATGGGATATGAATGTATAAAGATAGGGGGCTATCTGAATTTGCAACATCTTTCAGCGTCTTCGCATAGACATCAGCATTGATTGCGGTGTGAAACATAGGGGCTGTCGGGTATGATGTATAACGAGGGCCTGCCTTGTCATATTTGGTAATCATTTTGATGTTGAAAAGGTTGGATGTTGATTCAATTGCAGTCATGGGTGCGAAGCGTCTGCTTCATGTTATGAAAAATCAAATGAAAGCAGTTAGTTGAGTGTTTTTATCAGGTATTTTCTTGTGTTTCAAAATAGTTTTTAAGCCATTGGTTTGCAGATATTTCATCTTCAAATGCGCCATCAAGTTGCGCTTCATAAGCAGCTTTGATGCAAACACCCATATTTTTTCCTGCATCCATGCCTATTCTCATGAGCATTTGACCATTCACAATAGCAGGTGTTTTTTTCTTTTGATTGGAAAGCTCTTGGGCTTTTTTAAGCCAGTTTAGAGCAGGGCGAGAAGGCGGTGATGGAGCGCGCCCCGAAGCATCGGCTTCGACCAACATTTCCCATAGTTCAATGGATGCTGGTTCTAATCTGTGCGCAAGTCGTCGAATGGCGCGGCTTGTCGGTTCACCGCATAAATGGGTAATATGGTCGTGTACCAAAGGATGTATATATTGTGCGATACGTTTGGGAGCGGCAATGTGGGATAAAAAGGATGCGGTCGGCTCAAAACCTGCTTCGCTGTGGTTGGGAGAGCGAATATTGCCATGCTCATCGGTAAAGCTCGTGCTGGGCTTGCCCAAATCATGGCATAAAGCTGCAAACATAAGATGCTCGCAAGTTTCGTGGTTTAGAGATTCACGCTCACTAACAAGAGCAGCTTGATCGCAGACTTGTAGGGTATGAATCCAAGCATCACCCTCTGGATGCCAACGTGGGTCTTGTGGGCATGTGGTTAATGCCTGTAGCTCGGGATAAAGCAGTGATAAACAAGCACTATCTTTAAGAGCTTGCAGCCCAAAAGAGGGGTAGGGCGCATGCGCCCATTTTTGCCATTCGCACCAAATGCGCGAATCAGGAAGGGTTGTGATTTCAGTGCTCAAGCTGGCACATAATTGGGCTGTTTCAGGTGCTAATGTAAGCTTGAAACGAGCCGCGAATTGCATGGCTCGAAGTACGCGCAAAGGGTCTTCTGAAAATGCAGCCGAAACATGGCGTAAGGTATTATTTTCTAAATCATCTTGCCCATGATGAAAGTCTAAAAGCTCGCTATTAAGTGGGTCAAACATCATAGCATTGATGGTGAAATCACGGCGTGAAGAGGCGATTTTTGTTGATAAATGGGGATTGCTTGTAATATCAAAGCCGCGATGACCTGTGGCTACTTTCGTTTCAGTGCGTGGCAGTGCCAAATCAATTTCAATGCCTTGTGTCCATAGCTTGATGACACCAAAGTGTTTGCCAACTTCTTCTGTATGCCCAAATGTTTGTGCCAGTTGCAAAAGAGTGGTGGCTTCTAAACCATATATTTCTAAATCAATATCTTTGGCATCTTGCTGCCGACACAAATCCCGAACACTGCCACCCACCAGCCATGCTTTGCCGCCTTGTTGCGCGATAGTTTGGCAGAGTTTCAACACAATAGACGGAAGTTTTTCTGTCCATTGAGGCTTTTGAAAGGAAGTTTGCATCATGCCGCTATTTCATATTCGACAAGCGGTAAAAGCAAGCTTAACCCGCATGATTCATAAATCGTCGTGATGATTGCGAATAAAGCAGCAAGTAAGGGCGCGATAGTATTTGTGAATCATGTGGGTTAAGGTCGCATCTAATCTTGTGGATCGTTTAATGAGGAGGAGTTTATGCGTTGGGCAAGTGGTATTCATAGAGCAAAGTATTTTAAACGTAAAAAGCTTACTGTGGTTGGCTCAGGCAATGTTGGGGCTACGGCGGCATTTCTTGCAGCGCAACGTGAATTGGGTGATGTGGTGTTGCTCGATGTAATCGATGGTGTGCCGCAAGGTAAAGCCTTGGATATGTATGAGGCATCGCCGATTTTGGGTTATGATGCACAGGTGACAGGTACGCAGAACTACCAAGATACAGCCGAATCGGACTTGGTGATTATTACTGCGGGTATTGCACGGAAACCAGGCATGTCACGCGATGATTTATTGGCAACGAATGTAAAAATAGTGGCTGATGTAACACGTAAGATTGTCGCGTATTCACCAGAGTGTGTGATTTTAGTCGTTACCAATCCCTTGGATGCCATGGTTTATACTGCCAAACAGGTATCAGGTTTTCCTAGAGAGCGTGTGATTGGTATGGCTGGCGTACTTGATTCAGCACGTATGCGCTCATTTATTGCGGAGAAATTAAAAGTCTCGATTTCTGATGTGTCGGCATTTGTGCTGGGTGGACATGGCGATACCATGGTTCCATTGCCTCGATATGCCACGGTTGCAGGAATCTCCATTACCGAAATGATGTCGAAAGAGGATATTGCGGCGATTTGTGAACGCACCGCACAAGGCGGAGCCGAGATTGTGCAGCTTTTAAAAACTGGTTCTGCTTTTTATGCACCCGGTGCGGCTGTGGTGGAAATGGCAGAAGCTATTTTAAAGGATAAAGGGCGCGTATTACCCTGTGCAGCATATCTTGATGGTGAATATGGTGTGGATGGATATTATATGGGTGTGCCATGTCGTTTGGGTGGTGGTGGTTTGCAATCGGTGGTGGAATTGGATTTAACCAAGGATGAAAAGGCTGCGATGCATACCTCATTAGACTCTGTGAAAGAATTGGTGAAACAAGTTGATGGCTTGGGCGTATTTTAGTTGTTAACAGTACGGTATTTCGGTACTGTTTGTTTTTCCTGTGGAGGTAACCATGATTGAAACAACAGCCAATGAATTTCGTCAAACCTTAAAAGAAAAAGTGGATGCATGTGTGAGTAATCATGATGTGCTTCGTGTTAAACGTAGAAACGGTGAGAATTTTGTCGTGTTGGGTGAAGGGGATTGGCGCGCGATTGAAGAGACATTATATTTGAATCAGTTTGCAGGGCTTGTGGATTCGATTCATCAAGCGGCAAAGGCTCCCTTATCTGAAGCAATATCATTCAAGGATATTGAGCTTTGACGTGGAAGGTATTGCTTTCCAAGCAAGCGGTGAAAGATGTGAAGAAAATCAAACAAGCAGGGCTATCTGCGAAGTTAAAAGCCTTGTTTGTGTTATTGGAAAGTAATCCTTTTACTGTTCCGCCAAGGTATGAGTCTTTGATGGGGAATTTACAAGGCTTTTATTCTCGCAGAATTAATATCAAGCATCGTTTGGTCTATGCTGTGGATGAGAAAAAATATGCTGTGCATGTGCTGCGTTGTTGGACGCATTATGAATAAGAATGATATGCTTTTTGGAGATATAAAATCATGAATATCCATGAATATCAGGCTAAAGAAATCCTGCGGGATGCAGGTGTAAAAGTTCCGCGCGGGAAACTAGCATTGGCGGCAGATGAGGCTGTAGAGGAAGCTCAGTCTTTGGGTGGCGATGTTTGGGTGGTAAAAGCGCAAATCCATGCAGGCGGACGTGGGAAGGCGGGGGGTGTGCGTATTTGCAAATCGCTCGACGAAGTGAAAGCTGCTGCGGAGGCTTTGCTGGGCAGTGTATTAGTGACCAAACAAACAGGTGATGCAGGCAAAGAAGTCGGTAAGGTTTATGTCGAAGAAGGCTTGGATATTGCCAGTGAATTTTACCTTTCTTTATTGGTGGATAGGGAAGCGGAATGTGTATCGTTTGTGGTGAGTCCTGCTGGCGGCATGGATATTGAGGAAGTGGCGGCTACACAACCTGAAAAGATTAAAACATTTCCTGTTCGGGATATTAAAACAGCTGACTTTTCGGAGTTGGCGGCATTTTTAGGATTAAGTGGTGATGCAGTGGTGCAATGTGATGCTTTGGCTAGGCAGTTGTATCAGGTGTTTATTACAAACGATGCGGCGATGCTTGAGTTGAATCCTTTGGTGCTTACTGGAGCAGGCGATTTGGTGGCATTGGATGCTAAGTTTGTGGCCGATGATAATGCTTTGTATCGACAGGAAGCGATTGTGGCGATGCGTGATTTATCTGAAGAAGATCCGCGTGAGATTGAGGCTGCACAGTTTGGGCTGAATTATATTCAACTCGATGGCAATATTGGTTGTATGGTGAATGGTGCAGGGCTTGCCATGGCGACGATGGATATGATTCATATGAAAGGTGAAGAGCCTGCGAATTTTTTAGATGTGGGCGGCGGAGTAACGGTACCTGCGGTGACAGAAGCGTTTAAGCTATTATTTTCAGATAAACATGTGAAAGCAGTATTGGTGAATATTTTTGGCGGCATTGTGCGCTGTGATATTATTGCACTGGGCTTACTTGAAGCGATTAAAACTCACCCAATGAATGTACCTGTGGTGATGCGTTTGGTAGGAACCAATGAACAAGCAGGGCAAGCTTTGGTGAAAGATGCTGGTTTGGATGTGTATTGGGCAGATGATTTGGATGAAGCGGCGAGTATTGCTGTGAAGGTGATTAGTGAGTAAGAAAATTTTTATGCATTGTACCAGCCATTGTTGATGAGTGGGCTGTTTACGATACATCCAGCACTGATATTCAGCTATTGGATGAAGGGGGCTATGATGAAGTTGGCAAATAAAAAATTACCGCATGACGTGGACTTTCAAAATGCTCGTATTGCCATGAAACGAGCGCGTTTAAAAGCCATTGAGAAAGCAAAACAAACAAATAATGAAATTGTAGTATTCGAGCATGGTAAAGTAGTTTATATGAAGGCGGATGTCCTGATGGGGAATAGAGAGTGAGTGTATTACTCAATAAAAACACGCGTGTGATTTGCCAAGGATTTACGGGTAAACAAGGATCCTTTCATTCCGAACAAATGATGGCTTATGGCACAACATTTGTGGGTGGCGTAACTCCCAAGAAAGGTGGGCAAATCCATCTTGGCAAACCTGTGTTTGATACGGTTGCCGATGCAGTCAAAGAAGAAGGGGCTGAAGCGACAGTGATTTTTGTACCACCACGTTTTGCTGCCGATGCGATTGTAGAAGCTGCGGATGCTGGCTTGGGGTTGATTGTATGTATTACCGAAGGCATTCCCGTATTGGATATGCTTAAGGTGAAAGAAAAACTAAAAAATAGTGACTCTGTACTTATTGGACCAAACTGCCCTGGTATTATTACGCCAGGCGAAGCAAAAATTGGCATTATGCCTGCGCATATTCATAAGCCTGGACGTGTAGGGGTGATTTCTCGTTCTGGAACACTCACCTATGAGGCAGTGGATCAACTCACGCGCACAGGGCTAGGGCAATCTACCTGTATTGGCATGGGCGGTGATCCGATTCATGGTATGGATTTTATTGATGCATTAAAACTCTTTGAAGCCGATGATCAAACCGAAGGTGTGGTGATGATTGGTGAAATTGGTGGCTCCGATGAAGAACATGCTGCTGAGTTTATCAAAGAACATATCTCCAAACCTGTGACTGCCTTTATTGCAGGTGCAACTGCGCCCAGTGGCAAGCGTATGGGGCATGCTGGCGCGATTATTTCTGGTGGAAAAGGTACAGCCGAAGCCAAATATACAGCATTAGAGGCTGCGGGTGTGGCTATTGAACACAACCCAACATTGTTAGGGCAACGTATGCTGGAAATGTTAAGGTAGATTTAAAACATGAATGAACGCAGAAAGTTTATTCGGCATCCTGTGAATGTGGCGATTCATATCGCTCCTCAGTCGGATGATGTTTTAGAAGATGTTTCTATGTCAGATGTTGGTGAGGGCGGGATATGCTTTTATACCAATGTTATCTTTGAGAAAGGCAGTGCACTAAGCATTAAAATACCGTATGTTCAACCGCCTTTTGAAGCATTATGTGTGGTTTGTTGGCAAAGAGAAAAAGGTAACAAGTTTGAGGTTGGTGTTCGTTTTATTGATGAAAACAGCCTATTTCGAGCACGTATGGTTGAGCAGGTTTGTTATATTGAAAACTACCGTCGAAAAGCCATAGAAGAAGGTAGGTCTTTATCACAGGAAGAGGCTGCCATTGAATGGATTGGTAAGTTTGCGGCGGATTTTGGCAGAATTTAGCTGAAATAAACAAGGGTACATAAAAAAACGCCGAGTGGACACCCGACGCTTTTCACATAACAGATGATATAGGTTACATCATTTTATCGCTGTGCATCATCTTTTCTTTCTTTATCATGCCATGCTTGTCTTTGGACATTTTGTTGTCATGCATCATTTTATCCCCTGACATTTCTTTCTTTTTCATCATGCCGTGTTTGTCTTCGGACATTTTATCACCATGCATCATCTTATCTTTTTTCATCATGCTATGTTCACTTTTTATCATGCCTTCTTTTTCCATATGATGTCCTGCATAAGCTGTGCTTGCCAATGTGCCTGTTAGTAAGCATACGGATGCTGCTACGATGATTTGCTTTTTCATGATTCTCTCCATGTTTGAAGCTATATATTTTTGGGTGTATTGATTTCCCGATGCAAGCTTTGCATAAACTAAGTACACAAATTTCACATGTTTATAACATTTTTATAACGTGATAAATATGTGATATATCTATGATAGAGCTAGCTCAGGAAGAGTAGGACAATATGATAAATATAAGGCAGTGTTAGTTGATATGAGCAAAAAGAAAATATTGATTGTTGAAGACAATACAGATTTAGCGGACTTGCTTGTGTTGCATGTGAGCGATATTCATTGCGATGCTGATGTGGCGCATGATGGTGCTCAAGCCTTAAGCCTTTATAAAAAGAACACATATGAGCTTGTGATTTTGGATATTATGTTGCCTGTGATGGATGGTATTGAAGTTTGTAAACGTATGCGTGAACAAGGGCGTTATGTTCCTATTATGATGCTGACATCCAAATCCTCTGAACTTGATAGGGTTGTAGGGCTTGAAGTGGGTGCAGATGATTATATCACCAAGCCTTTTAGTATTCCTGAGTTATTGGCACGTATTAAAGCGCAGTTTCGTAGCATTGAAGCATTGGGGCAAGCCAAGGTGATGGATGAAACGGATGATATGAGCATGGGTGATATGTCTATTTGTTTGGGCAAACGACAAGTCAGTATTGCAGGCAAGAATATTGAATTGACAGCCAAGGAGTTTGATTTACTGGTTTATTTTGCAAAACATCCAGGGCAGGTATTTAACCGCACACAGTTGCTGGATCATGTGTGGGGTTATCAGTTTGAAGGCTATGATCATACCGTGAACACTCATATCAATCGCTTACGCATTAAAATTGAACAAGACCCCAGGAAACCATTTTATATTCTTACTGTGTGGGGTGTGGGTTATAAATTTGGTGGTCAATCATGATACAAAGCCTGTATGCAAGGCTTGCACTGACGCTAACGCTTGCATTGAGCTTGGTCGGTTTGATTTATGCTATTTTTATGCTGACAACAGTACAAAAAAACACGCAATATACGGAACAAACGTTAAATCGCGATTTAGCCAAAGCTTTGGTGGCAGAGCGCAATCTTGTGCAAGAAAATGCGCTTAATAAACAAGCATTGAAAGACATGTTTATGGCGTATATGAATGTGAATCCCAGCATTGAAATTTATTTACTGGATTTGGATGGCAAGATTTTATCCTATTCAGCCGATCCAGGGCAGGTACATCGCACGCATGTTTCACTCAAGCCTATTCAGACCTTTTTAAAAGGTGATGCCATGTTCCCTTTGCTTGGTGATGATCCAAGGGCGGAAAATAGAGAAAAGGTGTTTTCTGTCACCCCGATTCCCATGATAAAAAAACCTAGTGGTTATTTGTATGTGATTTTAAGGGGTGTGCAATATGATGAGGTGGAACAGTTGGCACGTGATAAAGAGCTGCTTTATCTTGGTGCATGGGTGGTCGGTGTTGCCTTATTGATTGGTTTGCTGGTTGGTTTGTTGGTTTTTTATCCCATTACCAGACGCTTGCGTAAACTATCCAAGCAAGTGGATATGTTTCGCCAGAGTGAGTTTAAATCATTGCCTGATTTTGAAGTGATGCAAGGCTCGGATGAATTAAGTCAGTTGGAGAAAAATGTAGCTTTGATGGCAGAGCAAACGGTGCAACAATTTCAGCAGATTTCTGAGCAAGATAGTAAACGTAGAGATTTGTTTGCCAGCCTTTCCCATGATTTACGTACACCACTGGCTGCATTGCATGGTTATTTGGAAACATTGCAAATCAAAGCTGATGATTTGGATAAAGAAAAGCGCGATGAATATACAGCCAGAGCCATACAGTTTAGCAATCGTTTGAAAGATTTGGTGGATGAATTGTTTGAAATGGCAAAGTTGGATACTTTGGATGTGGCACCTCATATGGAGCCTTTTTCTTTGCCTGAATTGGTACAAGATATTCTACAACAATTTGAACCCAATGCCGAGCAGTTGAACATCATGCTAAACATGCAAGGGGATACTCACATTCCTTTCGTCCAAGCTGATATTGCCTTGATTCAGCGTGTGTTTGAAAATCTTATTGGCAATGCCCTGCGCCATGTAAAACAAGGCGATAGCATCA
Organism: Mariprofundaceae bacterium; assembly: GCA_027018935.1. Lineage (GTDB taxonomy): Bacteria > Pseudomonadota > Zetaproteobacteria > Mariprofundales > Mariprofundaceae. The sequence goes on along the minus strand of JALUXZ010000172.1, from coordinate 1,694 downwards.
GTGTGTTGCTGCAAGAAGGTGAAAATTCTGTCTCTGTATCCATTGTTGATACAGGCTGTGGCATTGCAAATGATGCATTGGATAAGATTTTTGACCCTTTGTATCAAGTGAATAATACACATCGCGGAGGTGAGCATGCAGGACTGGGTTTGGCAATTGTGAAACGCATTATTGAGTTACACCAGAGTAGTATTGAAGTGAGCAGTGTTGAAGGTGAAGGCACACGCTTTACTTTTAAACTGGCTATTTTGTAAGTATTTTCTTACTTGTGATATAATTGTAATAAATTTGAGATTATTGTGTGAATACTATGCTGTATTCTGACTTCTATTCTTAGAAGGTAAGAGGTAAGTAAATATGTTGAAAAAGATACAATACACATGGGTGACAGGCTCATTGATTGTGATGGCACTACTGTTTATGCCATTACTGTTTATACCATTACAAACTCAAGCAGAAGAGCATGCACAAATGAATATGCAGGAGGATAAAAACATGTCACAAACAACGTCAAAGGCGATATTTGCAGGTGGATGTTTTTGGTGCATGGAAAAGCCCTTTGAGCATATGCCTGGTGTGTTATCTGCGGTGTCAGGCTATACCACAGGCACATCAAGCAATCCGACGTATCAGAATTATATGGCAGGTGGGCACTTGGAAGCCGTGGAAGTTACATTCAATCCCAGCTTGGTAAGTTATGAAAAATTATTGGATGTATTTTGGCATCAAATTAACCCCACCGATGATGGCGGTCAGTTTGTTGATCGTGGTTACGCTTATACAACAGGTATCTTTTACTTCAATGACGAGCAAAAACGTTTGGCAGCGGCTTCCAAAGCGGCGTTAATGAAAAGCAAAAAGTTTGATAAAGCTATAGTGACTCCGATTAAACCAGCACAAACCTTTTATGCAGCTGAGGATTACCATCAAGATTATTACAAAAAGAATCCTGTACGTTATTGGTATTATCGCCGTGGTTCAGGACGTGATGATTATTTGGATAGTGTGTGGGGAAAGAATCGTCATGAGGAAATGTCCAAGAGTAATTTAAAAGAGAAACTCACGCCCTTGCAATACAAAGTAACGCAAGAAGAAGGGACAGAACCACCATTTAAAAATGCCTATTGGGATAATAAAGAAGCGGGAATATATGTGGATGTTGTATCGGGTGAACCATTGTTTAGCTCCACAGATAAGTTTAAATCGGGTACAGGCTGGCCAAGTTTTGTTCGACCGTTGGAGTCCGCCAATATTGTAGAAAAAACGGATGATGGGCTTTTTTATACACGTACAGAGGTGCGCAGTAAAAGAGGTGACTCTCATTTGGGGCATGTGTTTAATGATGGGCCTAAACCAACAGGCTTACGCTATTGTATCAACTCCGCATCATTGCGCTTTGTGCCTGTGAATGAGCTTGAAAAACAGGGGTTTCCTGAGTTTGTAAAATTATTCAAATAGTTGTGCAGATAAAAGGGGCGTGAAAACGCCCCGTTTATTCAATGAAGTAATGGGGTGAGAGTGAAGCCTCCCCTTTGTCTTTCTGTTAGAAACAGTTAAAGATTAATGTTATTTAGATTCCCCTCAGAAACACTTAAGTCATTGATATATTGATAGAAAAGATGGTTTAATGTATCCTAAAGTGCATATAAAGCATGCATTTATTGCCAAAAGGTTTGCACATGATCCGAGAAAAG
>JALUXZ010000171.1 GCA_027018935.1 Mariprofundaceae bacterium | reverse complement strand
ATATGGATCCAAGAGTATCACATCAAACACCAGAGGATTTTAAATAGTTGGAAGGGGGATATGGGCTATAAATGGTCAATTTTCGCATAAATGAAAAACTGGGTTTCTGAGGGAACTCTAATTATTTCCCATCTTGATTCCAAGGCTTAAAGTTAAATTAAATTTGCATTCATGTATTTTTAATATATCTTATGCCCCAACAATTCTTTCCAAGGAGGTGGAGACAGTGGTCGAAAATACCCCTGAAAATCCCAATTACAATATGGCAATTGTGAAAGCTTTTGCTGTTTGCGCTGTGGTTTACCTAGTTGTAGGCGCGATTGTAGGCGATCTTATTGCATGGCAGCTATCGTTTCCCGCACTAAATTTTAATGAGTACATGACCTTTGGGCGCTTGCGTCCTTTGCATACCAATGCCGTTATTTTTGCATTTGGTGGCTGCACCTTAATGGCAACAGCTTTTTATGTAGTGCAACGAACGTGTGGCGTACGCTTATGGAGCAATAAAATGGCCTGGTTTACCTTTTGGGGCTGGAATCTAGTCATTGTTGCTGCTGTTATTTCATTCCCAATGGGTTGGACGCAAGGTAAAGAATACGCTGAGTTAGAATGGCCCATTGATATTCTCATCGCAGTGGTGTGGTTGTCTTATATGTTTAACTTTGTTATGACCATTGCCAACCGCAAAGTGTCTCATATCTATGTAGCAAACTGGTTCTTCCTTGGCATGATGATTATGATTACTTATCTGCATGTGGTAAACTCACTGGCTGTACCAGTCACACTAACCCATTCATATTCCATTTATTCAGGTGTGCATGATGCCATGATTCAATGGTGGTGGGGACATAACGCAGTGGGTTTCTTCTTAACAGCTGGCTTCTTGGGTATTATGTATTACTTTATTCCGAAACAAGCCGACTTACCTATTTATTCTTATCGTTTATCTGTATTGCACTTCTGGGCATTGATGTTTGGTTATGTTTGGTTGGGCGCACATCACCTTCAATACACGGCTTTACCAGACTGGGCAGGCTCATTGGGTGCTGCTGTTTCCATGGCGATGATTATCCCATCATGGGGTGGTGCCATTAATGGTTTGATGACCTTATCTGGCGCATGGAACAAGTTGCGTGATGATTATGTTTTACGTTTCTTGGTTGTTTCACTGGCATTTTATGCCATGTCCACTTTCGAAGGTCCTGTTATGGCACTTAAAACAGTGAATGCCTTATCTCACTATACAGACTGGACCATTGGTCATGTGCATTCTGGTGCTCTTGGTTGGGTTGCGATGGTCTCTATCGGTGCGATATATCACTTGGTTCCACGTTTGTGGAAAACCGATATTCATTCTGTCTCCTTGGTAAACACCCATTTCTGGATTCACACCATTGGTACTGTTATTTATATTTGTGCCATGTGGGTATCGGGTATCATGCAAGGTTTGATGTGGCGTGCAACCGATGACTACGGCAATCTATCTTACACCTTTGCTGAAACTGTTGTCGCGATGCATCCTTATTATGTGCTGCGTGCAACAGGTGGTGTATTGGTACTCCTTGGTGCAATCATCATGCTTTATAACATCGTGATGACCATTCGAAATAGTGACACTCAAACTAAGACTGTGGCTCAGGGGGTCTAATATGTCATTTCAGGAGAAACTCGAAAAGAACATTTGGGGCTTAATCATCATGGTTGCCATTGTTCTATCCATTGGTGGTATCGTAGAAATTGTTCCTTTATATTACCTCGATAATACTATTGAAACCTTAACAGAGGAAGAAGATAGCATTCGCCCTTATACAGCTTTGGAACAGGAAGGGCGTGATATTTATGTGCGTGAAGGCTGCTATTTATGCCACTCACAGATGATTCGGCCATTCCGTGATGAAAAAGAGCGTTATGGTCATTATTCATTGGCTGCTGAATCCAAATACGATCATCCATTTCAATGGGGATCTAAACGTACAGGACCTGATTTGGCTCGTGTTGGCAAAAAATACTCCAATGAATGGCACCGAGAACATCTACGTGCGCCACGCTCTGTAGTGCCTGAATCAGTGATGCCTAATTATGCATTCCTTGAAAATCATATCATTGATGATTCTTTGACTGAACGAAAATTGCGTGCTTTGGCAATGGTAGGTGTGCCATATACTGATGCTGATTTTGCAGGTGCTGCCGATGCAGTGCATGGGAAAACAGAGATGGATGCAATTATCGCATACCTACAAGTGCTTGGCACCATGGTGAATTTCGAAGAAGGGAAAGATTATCGTGAGTAGTTTGCGCGAATATTTCTCTACAGATTGGGCTGCCATGACACATGCGGATTGGAGTGGCTTGATTATTGTACTGGTACTTACAGCATTAATGATTGGTTTATATGTTTGGATATTTAATCCGAAAAATCGTGATAAATTTGAGCAACACCGTGATTTTGTTAATGAAAACAACGAACATAATAAAGATATAGATAGGGAGGTTGAACATGGCCAAGCAAAATAAGCCACAACAAGCCCCAGATACGGGACATGAATGGGATGGTATCCGTGAGTTGACCAACCCAGTACCACGCTGGTGGATGATTTGTTTTCATGCAGGCTGGGTTTGGTGCATTATTTATTTTATTCTCTACCCATCTATCCCTTTGATACATGAGTCTAATAAAGGTCTTCTTGGCTGGACGCAAATCAAGGAATTCAAAGAAGCCGTAGCTGAAAATGATGCTATTAAAGCTCCGTACTTGAAAAAGGTTGCTGAAATGGATGGTCAGGCTTTATTAGCTGATGCTGGTATGCGCAACTTTGCCGAATCTTCTGCGAAAGCAATTTTTGGTGATCATTGTGCTGCCTGTCATGGCTCTGGTGGTGAAGGTGCGCCAGGCTTATTTCCAAACTTGGCTGATGATGATTGGTTGTATGGTGGTGATTTTGACACCATCGTTGAAACCATTACTGATGGTCGCCAAGGCTCTATGCCTGCACATAAGGGCATGATTGATGATGCAGACATTGAGAAATTAGCAGATTTTGTCATTGCATCATCCCAAGGTAAAGCAACACCAAAAGGTTTAGCTTTATTTAATGAGTCTGGTTGTGCGGATTGTCATGGTGAAGATGCCAAAGGCGGAGCCATTAATGATTTGGGAACTGGCGCAGCAAACTTAACCGATGGAATTTGGCGCTTTGGCGGTTCGCGTGAAGCTATACTCCGCACCATTAACAATGGTGTAAATGAAGATCCCGAAGATGTTCCCAATACACGTACGGCTATTATGCCTGCTTTTGGTGAAAAACTTAGTCCTGAAGCCATTAAAATGTTGGCAGTAAAAGTACATGAGTTTGGTGGCGGAAAATAGGAGAATCATATGGATGCAGTCGTTATTGGTACATTTATCGCAGTCGGTCTTACTATTCTAATCGGTATTTATGCAGCTTACCGATTTTTTAAACTCATCTCTGGCAGTGATGATTCGGAGTAGGTTTTAGTTTAGAAAAATTCATGGGGAGGGAGGTTCATAGAACCTCCCTTTTCCTTTTACATGATTAGTCACTCAAATAAGGAGTATGCATGTCTGAGAACAAGCAAGATAAAGTAGACGATATTTATACAGAAGCAACACATTGGCATGTCAATACAGGCGACGAAACCATTCATGCCAAGCGTATTACTGGGCGATTCCGCACTTACAAGTGGTATGCCTCTGCTTTATATATCTTGTTTTTTATTACACCTTATTTTCGCTGGGAAGACTCACAAGCGATTCTATTTGATATTCCACATCGTCAGTTTCATTTTTGGGCACTTACCATCTGGCCGCAAGATGTATGGATGTTATCTTTGGTGCTTATCCTGCTCGCCATCACCTTATTTGCCGTAACTGCTGTCGCAGGGCGCATTTGGTGTGGTTATTTTTGTTTCCAAACCATTTGGACAGATTGGTTTACATGGTTGGAAGATAAAATTGAAGGTAATCCAATCCAGCGACGCAAGCTAGACAATGCACCTTGGACAGCGCATAAAATTAAGCTGAAAGTTTTCAAACACAGCTTATGGCTGTTAATTTCCATTCTTACAGGCGTGACATTTGCAGCTTATTTTGCTGATGTGTATGAACTTTGGCATAGTTATTTAACTTTCGATGCCCCGCTTATTGCTTGGGCAGTATTAGCAGCATTTGTTTTCTTCACCTATGTGTTTGCAGGCTTGATGCGTGAACAAGTGTGCTTCTGGTTATGTCCTTATGCCCGCATACAGAGTGTGATGGTGGATAAAGATACAGAAATGCCCACCTATGATGTTTCACGCGGGGAGCCGCGCGGTAAACTTCGTGGCAAAGGCAGTGACTCTAGAGGCGACTGCATTGATTGCCATTTATGTGTTGGTGTTTGCCCCACAGGTGTTGATATTCGAGAAGGTATGTCCGAAGGTTGTATTACCTGCGGCATGTGCATTGATGCCTGTGACAGTATCATGGATAAAGTCGGTCGCCCAAAAGGTCTAATTCGTTATGCCTCAAGAAAAGAAATGGATGGAGAAGTATTACCTGCGCTATTTAAACGCCCACGTGTGGTAACTTATTCTATTGTCTTGTTCTTGGCGATGGCAGGAATTATTTATGGCTTGACCCATATCCCTCCCGTGGAACTATCCATTGTGCATGAGCGGCAACCATTATTTATTCAAATGTCCGATGGTAGCATTAAAAATAAATACACCATCAAAGCTGTGAATAAAACAGCTAAAGATTTACATATGCATGTGAGCATTGCTACTATTAAAGGTATTAAAATTGCCAACGCTTCAAGTGCCGATATTATACTCAAAAGCGATAAAATTATTCCGCTTCATATCTTTTTAACGGCTCGACCCGAAAGCTTAAAGGAAAAACAAACCCCTGTTCGATTTATTTTAGAAAGTATGGAGTCACCGACCATTCGTGTCGAATATGAGTCGGTCTTTATAAGTGGCAGATAATTGGAGTCATTATGTTAAGCGAACAACTTAAACAAGATTTACAAAACCCGTGGCTACGTGGCATTCTCGCTGTAGTGGGCGTAACGCTTGTCGTTAATTTCTGCTTCATTGCTTATGCTTATATGTTTCCACCCAACCTGGTTGCCAATGATTATTATGAGCGTGGAAAAGAATATTTTCATGATGCAAAAACACGTCAACAAGCAGCTCCGACAGCATGGCGATTGCAGCTACTTCTACCAAGCAAGATGCATGTCAATCAAGCACAAGCTGTTCGTTTATATGTGATGGATCACCAAGGAAAACCTGTTAAAGCAGGAAAAGTTAGCTTAAAAGCCTACCGTCCTAGTGACGCTAGCCGTGACTTCACCATAAACTTGAATCTTTCTGATGCAGGGACATTTATTGCGCCGATTACATTCCCATTGCCTGGTCACTGGGATATTATCGCTAGCATTCGTGTAGATACACAACATTTCGACACTGCCGAACGCATTTTTGTCGAAAAGTAATACCACTAAAACGTGCTTTCATTGTGGGCTTCCAGCCAAAGGTGCTGCGGCTTGCCTTGGTGAAATTCAAGGCAAGCAACATCATTTTTGCTGTAGTGGCTGCCTAAGTGTTTGTCAGGTTATTCATGAAGCAGGCTTAGATAATTTTTATCAACGCTTGAAAAAACGCGAATCGACTCTAACTCCCCCCCCCGATGCACCTACAGATATAGACCAGTATGATTTACCCGAAGTCCAAGCCGAATTTGTGCAAAGCCTCGCAGATGGTTCGTGTAAAACGCAGCTTATGGTGGAGGGCATCCATTGTGCGGCATGTGTATGGCTGATTGAAAAAGCTCTTATGGGCATGGACGGCATCATTCAGGCGGAAGTAAATTTGGTGCATCATCGCTTGTCTCTGCACTGGCAACCCGAGAAACTTGCCCTAGCCCAAATCATGCAGCGTCTGACAGCACTGGGTTATGCTGCCGTACCATTTAATGCGGATCATGTTGAAGGGCATGCTCGACAGCAAAATCGAAAGCTTTTGTTTAGATTGGGTTTTGCTGGTTTTGGCGCCATGAATATCATGTGGATTTCCATCGCGCTATATGCAGGTTCCTTTTCTGGTATTAATGATGAGTTTCGCCACTTCTTTCACTGGATAAGTTTTGCTATTGCAACGCCTGTCTTGTTTTATTCAGGTGGTTCCATCTTATTTTCTGCCTGGCAGGGCTTACGGCAAGGCAAACTCGGCATGGATTTGCCTATCGCCATTGGGGCGTTAACAACCTATAGCTACTCTGCATGGCAAACTTGGGACGGTGGGCAACATGTCTATTTTGATACTGTTGTAACCTTTTTATTTGTTATTCTAATCGGGCGTTATCTCGAAGCTTTGGCTCGGCGCAATGCTTCATCTGCCACCTTACGCTTGTTGGAGTTGCAACCTCGCATGGCAACACGCATAACAGAGCATGGTGAAGAGCGTATCGCTGTGCGGAAACTGCATGCAGGAGATTATGTGCGTATTCGACCAGGAGATAAAATACCTGCTGATGGTTTGGTGATTGAAGGTCAATCCCATGTTGATGAATCGATGTTAACAGGTGAATCCAAGCCCATTCATAAAACTATCGATTGCAAACTCATTGCAGGCACCGTCAATGGAGAATCACCTTTAGCCATGCAAGTGGAGAAAACTGGTTCAGAAACCATGCTTTCACGCATTATTCACTTGGTTGAGTCTGCCCAAGGCTCTAAAGCACCTATTCAAAATTTGGCAGATCGTATAGCACCTTATTTTGTTGCAACTACACTTAGCCTTGCTTGCTTAACCTTTCTTTATTGGTTTCGCATGGATGTGAATACCGCATTATTAGCCGCAACGGCTGTACTTATTATTACTTGTCCATGCGCATTAAGCTTAGCAACACCGATGGCAATTGCAGTGGGTACAGGTTTGGCTGCCAAGCGTGGTGTGCTGATTCGCAATGGCAAAGCCTTAGAAAAACTTTCCGACATTAGTCATGTAGTGATGGATAAAACAGGTACATTGACCGAAGGAAACATGACCGTTACAAATATCTTATTCGCCGAGCATGCCGATCATGTGTTGCAATTGGCAGGCTCCATAGAGCGTTATGATTCACACCCCATCGCAAAAGCTATTTGTTTATCTCAAGAGTCTAAAGAACTACGCTTCTTTGAAGCTCGCGACTTGCAGGTTATTTCAGGAATGGGGGTGCAAGGTATTGTTCAAACGCCCCAAGCTGACTATGAATTACTCATCGGAAACAAGCGATTGATGCAACAGCATAGTATCCCCCTGAGTCAGCAGCACCTTGATGCCTGTAAGCATATTGAGGATGATATGGGGCTTGCCGTGTTTGTTGCCAATAAAGGTAAGCTTCTGGGGCTTTTACAACTTGAAGATAAATTGCGTGAAGGGGCTTACAAGCTTATATCTAAACTCGCAGAATCAGGCCTATCAATGAGTGTTTTAACAGGCGACTCAGTAGCTGCTGCAAATTACTTGGAGCAAAGGCTATCTAAAAATATGCTTATACCCATCCATGTTATCGCAGAAATTTTACCTGAAGATAAAGCGGATGAAATTTCACGCTTGCAACGACAAGGTGAACATGTGTTGATGGTTGGCGATGGCATCAATGATGCACCAGCCTTGGCACAGGCAGATATTAGTATTGCTATGGGAGGAGGCACGGATGTATCCATGGAATGCTCAGATATTGTGTTGATGAATAGCGAGCTGCAAAAAATACCGTGGGCTCTTGCGTTAGGAAAGCGTACCCTGAAAAGCATACGTCAAAACCTCACTTTCTCTCTAGCATATAATATCATTTTAGTACCCGCTGCAATGATGGCATGGATTACCCCAATCTTTGCTGCATTAGCCATGCCGCTTAGCTCACTTATCGTGATTGCGAATGCTATTCTCATTCGCAAACACATGAGTGAAAACAAAAAAAACTCCAGTGCTAAGGGATAAGAAACACTGGAGTTAGGCAGCTTAAAGCTTACAAGTCTTTATTATTTAAGCGTCTTTAAAAATGCCACAACCGCATCAGCTTTTTCACCGCATTTTTTCTGTTTACCCATTCTTGTTTTAGCATGTGCATCGCCAGTTAACTCTTTAATTGCCTTTTTGGAATCACAGACCCATGATTTTAGGTTCTCTTCATTCCATACCCAGCCACCAGCCTTAAGCGACTTACTGTATTTTTTAAAATCTGTATTACCTGCCTCTCTACCAACGACAGCAAATAAGTTTGGTCCAGATTTATGCTTACCACCCTGCTCAAAGGTATGACAAGCTTTACACTTACTTTCTGCACCTGCAAAGGCAGTTGTCGCTACAAAGCCAGTCGTTAACATGGTGAATGCGCCTATCGCTATGATGGTTTTATTCATATCAATCTCCTTAACATTTATCTCAAATGCATTTTAATAACATGCCATGATACGGTCAATACTTTTATTTATTGTTCTCTCTTCGTATGTTGATTAAACTCCCTTATATAGGGAGAGCATCATGAGTGTTATCTATGGTTTAATTCCAGGCATGATTCTGCTGGGTCTGGTGAGTGTTTTGGTATTCTTCTGGGCTGTGAAAAATGGTCAGTATGATGATATGGAAGGCCCTGCCCATCGCATTCTTGATGATGATGACACCGAAGAAAAGCACCAACAGCATAAGGATTCTCCACCATCATAATGGATACACAATCGTCGATGCTTTTGCTTATGTTTTTAATGGGATTTATGGGCAGCCTACACTGTGTCGGCATGTGTGGAGGTCTGGTGAGTGCCGTGAGTATGAGTGCCAAACAAACATGGTGGTTTGGTTTATTGGTTTATCAATGTGGTAGGCTCACAAGTTATGCCGCATTTGGTCTTGTACTTGGTTTTATAGGATTGGCTTTCAATGATTTTGGTGGCGACCTTATACAACGCCTTATTGGTATGTTGGCTGGCTTACTGATGCTTATTTTTGCATTGAATTTAGCAGGCTGGTTACCAGACCCAGCTCAACGCTTGAGCATATGGGTAACACACAAAGTCGGATTAATGAAACTCGTGGCTAGCCTTGCCAAACATGCGCGTTTACGTGGTTGGTATGCTCTGGGTTTGGTGAATGGTTTATTACCTTGCGGTCTGGTTTATGCGGCACTTGCTATGAGCACTGCCACAGGAGATGCCATCACAGCTAGCTTGATGATGATAAGTTTTGGTTTGGGAACCATACCCGCCATGATGTTTGTGCCCGTTATTATACAAAAAATGAGCCCTGTATTGCGTTTGAACACACTGCGCGTTGCTGCACTTTTAATGATGTTTCTAGGTTTGATGACCATTTTTAGAAGCACCATGCCGATGATGCATACTATGGTGTCGTAGTTGGATTGAAAAAATACAATGTGGGTGGTTCATCTTTATTCAAACGAACCTTTAAGCCACGCTTGTCATACAAGTATAAGTCATAATCCTTCATGTGTTTTAACGTATCAGGCTCACCAAAATGCGCTTTAATATTCTCGGCAGACAGCGTTAAATTTGGAATCAATGTTAACGCCTGCACAATAACCTGCCCCAATCCACTTCGATCATCTGCTGCAAGATTCATGCGAGCTACATGGTTCGGATACAAATGTGGAATAGTTGCCCGTGATTCAAGCTTATCCAATGATTGGCTATCCATATCCAATAATAATATAACCTTTGTATGGTCAGCAATGGCTGGGAAAAAAGCCTCTAACTTGCGTCCAGCCTTCGCATGATTTTCAGGGTAAATGTATAAAGCAACATCACTTTTACTTTGCAGGATAAGCTCCGCTTCTTTGAGTGTCGTTTCACCCAATATCACCCCCAAAACATGCTGCTTACCCTGTGCATCAATATGCGTTGCCAAGGATGCGCCTTCATGCTGATAATAAGAACGGGTCCAAAAGAAAAGTGCCGCTGTAAGTACAACAACAACAAGAATCACCCATAAGCCTATACGATCGTGATAACCTGATTTTACTTCGGATGTCATATTCGCTCCCTACCTGATTGCCACACTTTAATATGCAGCAGTTTAGAGCATAAAGCCTTACTTTCCCAATCATTTGCCATCTTGCTATGCACCAAGAAAACAGATGCGAATCAATTTATAACGATGCTGAATGGTTACACCAAAACTTCGTTATGAGCCAGATCACTGACTGGATGAATATAAGGCTTTAGGATAAATCTTCTGTTCAAGGAGGTTTATATGATTGATGGTAACTTTATATTGAATCTGACGATGATAAATTGGCGTGCTCTTTTACAATGGTATTTCGAGCATTTAAACACTTCCTCCCTTATTCAAGCACTGCAACAGGGAAAAACCTTCTCAAACCATGATTGGTATACTTTGATGGTGTTAAATATCAATATTCTTGTTTTATTTTGTCTTATTCGATTGTTTATAAAGATTCATAAA
>JALUXZ010000170.1 GCA_027018935.1 Mariprofundaceae bacterium | reverse complement strand
GAGCAGCCTCGCTGGCGAGTATTTTTGGGCTGCGTATGATGGGCTTGTTTTTAATTCTGCCAGTATTCTCAACCTATGCGCATGGTTTGGACGGGGCTTTAGAGAAGCCTTATTTGGTGGGTATCGCATTGGGTGCTTATGGCTTAACCCAAGCTTTATTACAAATTCCCTTTGGTATGATGTCGGATCGTTTTGGTCGTAAACCAGTGATTGCGGTGGGCATGATTTTGTTTGCTCTTGGTAGTGTGATTGCTGCGATGGCAACATCCATTGAAGGTGTGCTATTGGGTCGTGTGATTCAAGGCTCTGGTGCAGTAGCCGCAGCAGTGATTGCTTTAGCCGCTGATTTAACCCGTGATGAACACCGCACCAAAGCAATGGCGATGATTGGTATTACCATTGGTGTTTCATTTGCAATATCCATGGTTTTAGGTCCATTGTTGAATGCTTGGGTGGGTGTATCTGGTATTTTTTGGCTGACAGCGGTATTGGCTTTGGCTTCCATTTTGGTGTTGTACTTTATTGTGCCTGATCCCAAACAAACCTCACATCACAGTGATAGCGAAGTGACTGCATCGATGTTTGGACAAATTTTAAAACATCAAAGCCTATTGCGCTTGGATGCGGGGGTGTTGATTTTACATGCATCGTTAACTGCAATGTTTGTGGTTCTGCCATTGGTTTTGGCAGATAAAAAGTTAGATTTATTAGCGATGTCAGATCAGTGGATGTTGTATTTACCGGTGATGTTGCTTTCTTTCGTATTGATGATTCCGTTAATTATTGTTGCTGAGGCAAAGCGTAAAATGAAACAGGTGTTTGTGCTATCGATTGGCTTATTGATTGCAGCCTGTGTGATGCTGGCGATGGGTCATGCCTCAATTGTGTGGATTGGTGTTGCTTTACTGGTGTTTTTTACGGGCTTTAATACCTTGGAAGCCAGTTTACCATCATTGGTTGCTAAATACGCGCCTGTGGGTGCGAAAGGGACTGCTATCGGCGTATTTAATACCAGTCAGTTCTTTGGAGCCTTTCTTGGTGGTGTTCTGGGTGGCTTTATGTATCACCCAGCGATACAAAATTATGCCATGGTATTTTGGATTGTCGCAGCAATGCTCACCCTATGGCTCTTTATTGCCATGACCATGCAACAGCCTCCTTATTTGGCATCGCGTTCATTCCAGGTGCAGTTGGATAATGTAGAGCAAGCACATAATTTAGAGGTTAGAGTATTAGCCGTTGAAGGTGTTGTTGAGGTATTGGCAATTTTTGAAGAGTCATCATTGTATTGCAAGGTTGATAGCAAGGTTGTGGATGAAGAAACACTGCTTTCTGCGATAAACATGCGATAATGGCGTTGTTTTTGCTAGTCTTATTTTAGTTTTGTTCTAGTTTGTTTTTTTATATTTATGGATACATGGTTGAGGGAGCGAGGGATGAAAGATTTTTTTGAAAAAGTGTTGTGGAATTCACGTTATATCGTATTGCTTGCGGTATGGTCATCGATTATAGGCATGCTATTGCTATTTGCTTTGTCAGCGATGGATATGTTGCATTTGGCATGGCAATTTATTGAAGTGACTTTCTTAGGGGCGGTGGTACCAGATTTTCATGTCATCGTCGTTAGCCACGTTATTACTGCTGTGGATGATTTTTTATTGGCGACTGTATTGCTCATTTTTGCTCTGGGACTTTATGAGTTGTTTATTTCCAAAATTGGTGCTGCGCATGGTGATGAAAATGCCAATAATATTCTGATGATTAATAGCTTGGATGATTTAAAAGATCGTTTGGGCAAAGTGATTTTGATGATTTTGAT
>JALUXZ010000169.1 GCA_027018935.1 Mariprofundaceae bacterium | reverse complement strand
ACCCTCAAAGGAACGTACAGCATAAAGCACATCACCCGAGCTTGAAACATATGCACAATCACGAGCAATCAATGCCTCAATCATGGCAATCATCTCATCCATATGCGTTGTTGCTCTAGGCTCTAAACTTGGGCGCAAACATTCCAAACCATCCATATCTTGATGAAACGCATCAATCATTTCACCCGTTAAGGCTTGAATATCAATATTACTCTCAGCTGCACGGGCAATAATTTTATCATCCACATCGGTGAAATTACGCACATAATTGACATCATAACCAAGCTTTTTGAGCCAACGATAGACAATATCAAAGACAACCATCACCCGTGCATGCCCGACATGCGAATAGTCATAGACCGTAACACCACAGATATACATACCCACTTTTCCAGCTTCAAGCGGCTTAAAAACCTCTTTTTTTCCAGTCAGTGAATTGTGCAGTTGTAAACTCATGGGTTCAGCACATCCTGTAAACGTTCAGCTACACCATCTTTGCCGAGAAAATCTACAATGGCAGACATTTCAGGGCCATGGACTTCACCACTTAGTGCCACACGCAATGGCATAAATAATTGTTTACCTTTGCAGCCTGTTTGCGCTTTTACGGCATTCATCCAAGATTTCCAATCTACCGTATCTGAATCCTGCCAAAGCTGTAATGCAGCCGCATAAAAACCATCTTCAGCACCATCAATCACGGCTTGAGCATCCTTATTCAAGCTCGCATTCATATCCAGTAAACGCATAAAATGCAATGCATCCTCGATACGTTCCATATTCCCACGAATAAGCTCTACAAACTCACAACTCGCTTCTGGAATCTGCTTTTGCACCAATGGCAAAAGACTATCTGCATCCAAATGGTGCAATAATCGTGTATGCCAACGCCACATTTCATCATTGGACCATTTCACTGAAGAGGTGGAAATATGTTCTGCATCAAATGCAACCAATAGAGCTTCCATATCCAAAGCATCTTCAGGTATATTGGGATGCCCCAAACGCGCCATCGCTTGCACCAAAGCCATAGCAATCAATCCTTCATCACGCAAATCTTTCACACTATGACTGCCAGTGCGTTTGGATAATTTAGCACCATCTTCACCAAGCAATAAACCATGATGCAAATAAGTCGGCACATTCAATTTCAAAGCCTCAAGTAACCACACTTGATAGGCTGAATTGGTCAGATGATCATCGCCGCGCAATGCATGCGTAATCCCATCCACAGCATCATCAATGGCATTGGGCAATAAAAAAGTAAATGTGCCATCAGAGCGCACCACAACAGGATCATCCAAATCACGGCGTGCAAATATCACATCCTCACGCAAGGCATCAGGAACACATACTTCACCTTCATCAGCATGAATCGCAAGCCGCCATACAAAAGATTCACTTTTAGCGCGCCCACTTGCCTCTTGCGTTGAGATGTGCCTACACTTTCCTGAATATCTGGGTGGAAGCCCACGCGATGTAGCTAATTTTCTATCTAAATTAAGCTGTGTTTCTGTACAAAAACAGCGATATGCCAAGCCTTTCTCTTCCAATTGACTCAGCGCATCCTGATGCTGACCAGCATGCTTGGATTGAAATAGCGCATCGCCATCCCAATCCAAACCCAACCATTGCAAATCTTTTTCAATCGCTTGCACAAATTCAGTTTCAGAACGGGATGCATCGGTATCTTCAAAACGCAATAAGAAGCGCCCACCATGTTTACGAGCATATAACCAATTCAATAACGCTGTACGCACATTGCCCAAATGCAATAGACCTGTTGGGCTGGGTGCAAAGCGTGTCACCATGTTTGTCATTCTTTATTCCCCTGAA
>JALUXZ010000168.1 GCA_027018935.1 Mariprofundaceae bacterium | reverse complement strand
GGGTGATGTGTCGTTCGCTGCTTAGTATTGATTGGCAGGGTTATGTGTATGACTGTGATTTTAATCAAATGCTTGATTTACCGCTGCCGAGCAAAGAGCAAACGCATTTATCCGAGTTATTAAAGGTTGAAGTGGAAGGGATGCCGATTGCGATTATGGAGCATTGTTATGGTTGCACGGCAGGGCAGGGTTCAAGCTGTGGCGGAGCCTTGTAATACTTAATCTTATCACTTCTTTACCCGATAGCTGCGTTTCATATGCTCATGTGCAGAAGCACACTGCGCGTATGGCACTTGCTCTCGAATAAATTAGCGGCAAGCTTAAGCATTACACGATAATAGAACATATAAATTCTTAGAGTAGTGATGGAGTGAATAATGAGTGAAGTGATTGCAGATGATGTTCGTCAGAATGTGCGTGAGTCTTATGCTGAGGTGGCAGAAGCCAGCAATGCTGGAAGCTGCTGTGGTGAAGTCGCAAGCTGTTGTGGGGTTTCAGATGATACTGCAATTAATACGCTTATTTCGACACGCATGGGCTATTCAGAGGAAGATTTAAAGAGTGTGCCTGAAGGTGCAGATATGGGTTTAGGCTGTGGAAATCCACGTGCGATTGCCAGCCTTAAGCCTGGTGAAGTGGTGATGGACTTGGGTAGTGGTGGTGGTTTTGATGCATTTTTGGCAGCCCAGGAAGTAGGTGAGTCAGGGCGTGTGATTGGCATTGATATGACACCAACCATGATTTCTAAAGCGCGTAAAAATGCTGAGAAAGGAAAGTTTTCACAGGTGGAATTTCGTTTGGGTGAAATTGAATACTTACCTGTTCCTGATCATACGGCGGATGTGATTATGTCGAATTGCGTAATCAATTTATCGCCCAATAAAGCGCAGGTGTTTCGCGATGCATTTCGTGCTTTGAAAGCAGGTGGGCGTTTGGCTATTTCGGATGTCGTTGCAACATGTGAAATGCCTGATGATATGAAAAATGATCCCGTATTGCATGCTGGCTGTATGGCAGGAGCATCGATGGTCGATGATTTGATTGCTATGATGAGAGATGCAGGTTTTGAACAAATCGTTGTTGAACCTAAAGATGAAACACGCGAATTTATTCGTGATTGGGCACCTGGGCGTGGTGTTGAAGATTATGTTGTTTCAGCACGCATTGAAGCGGTAAAACCAGGTGGATGTAGCACTTCTTCTTGTTGCTAAAGTGCTTATTAAAATAAATCTGTAATGATGCTGGAGCAATAGCGACCTAAGCCCTAGATGCAGTGGAACTTTGGCTGTGTAAAATATGGAGGAGTACATATGAAAAAGATTTTAGGAATAGCGGCAGCTTTATTTTTAATGATGGGAGTTGCAAGCGTATCTGCTGTAGCTCATGAAAGCATGCATAACCCATGCAACCCTTGCGCAATGAAAAAAATGAACCCTTGTAATCCGTGTGCGATGAAAAACATGAAAGACCAGAACCCATGCTCAATGAAGCATATGAAAAAGATGAAAGATCACAACCCTTGTTCAATGAAGCATATGAAAAAGATGAATCCATGTAATCCGTGTTCAATGAAACACGGTTCAAAGTGGTAAGGTAGGTAGTTATGCGCTATTTAACCTTAGTATTTTCATTTTTGGCGATATTTGCCATGCAGGGCATGGCAGAGGCTGCAAACCCATGTAACCCATGTTCTATGAAAGCCAATCCGTGCAACCCATGTAGCATGAAAAAAATGGCAAACCCATGTAATCCATGTGGTATGAAAGCCAACCCTTGTGCGATGAAGAAGATGAACCCATGTAGCATGAAGAAAATGGCAAACCCATGTAATCCATGTGCTATGAAAGCCAACCCTTGCAGTATGGGTGCAAACCCATGTTCAATGAACCCTTGTTCTGCAAGTGCCAATACACCTATTCGCCCACATGCATTTAACTCATTCCAAGAGGCAGTGGACTTGGGTAAGAAAATGTGGAGTGATGATGAGGGTATGGGTACAGCAGGTGTGGCGTGTCTCTCATGCCATGCTGATTTCGATCTGTTAAACCTAGAGAAACGTCAAAATTTCCCGCATTATGTTAAAATGGTCGGTGATGTTGTGACATTGGATCAAATGATTAACTATTGTTTGCTTAATCCAATGAAGGGAAAACAATTGGAAAAGAATTCGAAAGAATTGACTGCGATGGCAGCTTATTACCGTGCATATCGTATGAAATACTTGGCAGCGCATCGTAAATAAACGGGCACCTCGAAAAACCTCGTGCGAGCCAAGCGATGTTGATTTTTGCTCATAGCAAGGCGTAATAGAATGAGTAATAGCACCGCTATTGCCCATTTTATTCAACGCAGCTAGGGGTGAAAAGCACAAGTTTGGCGAAGTAGCGAGGTTTTTCGAGGTGCCCTATAAAATGAAAGAGAAAGAAAGGGTCAAGTATTGAATGTTGAAAAACATTGCATTTTGGGCTTAGAAGCCTCTTTTTTTGTGAAAAAGTTGTTTTAAGGGCCTAAGGTATTGCTCATGTATTTCTACAATGCTCATTTTGATAGCAGAAAGGTGCATCTAAGCACTGAAAACAGGGTTTATTTTGATAAGTTATTATAGTTATCAACGTGTTAGCTTGGTTCGACCCGATGGGTGCATAGTTTGACAAATACTGGGGTGTGTATGATTGCAAAACCTGACCCTAAAGACATGTTTCAAAAGGGCGCGCGTTATTGCGCTCAACCTTTTGAAACCTGACGTTTCGGCGCATCTTAAATGGGATAATGTTGCCTTCACATGCACCGCTTTCTGTGCTATTTGGTGGAAAAAATGTAACAAACGACTTCCTGAGGAAGCTCTAAATATTTCAATTGTTCCTCTTTTGACGAAGAGATTGAGCTGAAGAAGTCGAATGATTTGCATCAGACTATGTTTGATAGAGAATGAAAACTTCATCCATGCCAGTATGAGATAAGCGCACAAAGCAACCGGTGAATTCACCATTGAAAGTGCATTAGCCCAATGACCATGTCATATCTGGGGTTGAACAATGGTGCATTGCTCAAATGAGATGCTACACTGCGCGGATTGTAATTGATGTATGAGAATATGGAGGATTTATGCCCTGGAGTCAGAACCAGAATAATGATAATAACCCATGGGGAAAGAAACCTTCAGGTGGCGGATCAAATCAAACCCCTCCTGACCTTGATGAGGTTATGAAACGTTTGCAAGAGCGCTTTGGCGGTTTGTTTGGCGGTTCAGGTGGTAACAACGGTACGCCAAACTTAGGCAGCGGTGCCTTTATGGCAATTTTTGCTGTGGCATTTTTACTTTGGGGAGCTTCAGGAATCTATACCGTAGCTGCTGATGAAGAGGCCGTTATATTGCAATTTGGTAAGCATGAGGCCACCAAAGGTCCTGGTTTGCATTGGCATTTCCCTTATCCGATTGAAACAGTTGAAAAATTGCCAGTTACGCGTGTGCAACGTTTAGTTGTTGGTGTACGGGACATGGGTGATGGTCGTCGTCGTCAACGTTCGCATGAATCGTTGATGCTCACACAAGATGAAAATATCATTGATATTTCGTTTATTGTGCAATATAAAATTAAATCTGTAGATAATTATATGTTTAATATTGATGCGCCTGAAAAAACAGTGCGTGATGCTGCTGAGTCAGCGATTCGTGAAATTATTGGACGCACGATGATTGATGATGTGCTAACGACCAAAAAGGCGGAAGTAGAGATTGAAACACAAGTTTTGATCCAATCAATTTTGGATGGTTATAAAGCTGGGATTTCTGTTACCAGTGTGAACTTGCAAGATGTGAAACCACCCACAGCTGTTGAGCATGAATTTAAGGATGTTCAGTCTGCGAAAGAAGATAAAGAACGTGCCAAGAATGAAGCGCAAGCTTATGCCAATGACATTATTCCAAATGCTCGTGGTGAAGCCAAGAAGATGGTGTTGGATGCTGAAGCATATGAAAAAGAAGTGGTGGATCGTGCGCAAGGTCAAGCGAATCGCTTTAATAGTATTTTAGATGCCTACAGGCTTTCTCCAGATGTCACACGCAAACGTATGTATTTGGAAACCATGGAAGAAGTCTTGGCGAAAGCGGATAAGGTTATTATTGATAGCAAAGTAGCAGGTAGTGTGTTGCCATATTTACCTCTGGATCGAGCAGCTGCTAAAGTGGAGGTGAAATGATGAGCCCTAAACAAACAGTATTCGGTATGATTCTAGCTGCGATTGTTGTATTGATTGGTATGTCTGCATTTAGTGTGGATGAGCGTAAACAAGCCTTGGTCTTGCAGTTTGGACAGGCGAAAGATGTGCAGGAAGGTGCGGGTTTGCACTTTAAACTGCCTTGGCAAACGGTGGAATTCTTTGATAAACGTTTGTTGGTCAGTGATGCATTGCCCAATGAAGTGATTACCAAAGATAAAAAGACCATTCAAGTGGATAATTATACCCGTTGGGAAATTATTAACCCATTGTTGGTATTTCAGGTGGCTCGCACACAATCGGGCGTGGCTGCACGTATGCAAGATGTGGTGCGTGGTAAAGTGCGTGAAGTATTGGGTCAGCATACATTGAATGAAATTGTATCGGGCGGCAAAGATGAAAACTTGCGTCGTGAGTTGATGATAAGTATTCGTGATCGTGCAGATAAAGATGTGCGTAGCTTGGGTATTCGTGTTGTTGATGTGCGTATTAAACGTGCTGATTTGCCGACTGCGAACTCGGAGAAGGTTTTTGATCGTATGAAGGCTGAACGTCAACGTATTGCCAAAGAATATCGTTCTGAAGGTGAAGAAGCGGCCAAAGAAATTCGTGCGACAGCAGAAAAAGAACGCAAAGTTTTATTAGCAGAAGCCTATAAAGCCTCTCAAACTATTCGTGGACACGCAGATGCGGAAGCAACCAAAGTATATGCCAAAGCTTATCAACGTGATCCGAAATTCTATGCGTTTTCGCGCTCGCTTGAATCGTATAAGAAGTCAATTGGTGAAGGTTCTCGCTTGGTGATTTCTCCAACATCAGAGTTTTTCCACTTTTTCGAACAGTCTAGGAAATAACACTGGATAAGTATGGATGACTTATGGATTGCCCTTGGTCTGGTGATGCTTTTGGAAGGTGCGCTTTATGCGTTATTTCCTAACCAGATGATTGAAATGATGCGTAAGCTGCCGGAGGTTCCTCCTGCAGCTTTACGTGTTATGGGAATTGCTAGTGTGGCACTGGGTTGGTTTGTCATTCATTTGGTGCGCAGTTAACGCCACCCCTTCTTTCTTAATTAGTACACCATATGGACAAACAAAAAAGGCTCCGCAGTGCGGAGCCTTTGAATTGTCGTCTGATGTCTAAGGGAGGGGAGGGAGGGCGACACCAGACAAGTCAAACCCTACAAGCTCAATGTGATGCTAGTGTGAATTTCAAATTAAAATATATTTATATTGTCGAGTGTTACTAGGCTGTAGGGCACCTCGAAAAACCTAGCTACTTCGTCAAACTTGTGCTTTTCACCCCTAGCTTCGTTGAATAAAATGGGCAATAGCGGTGCTATTACTCATTCTATTACGCCTTGCTATGAGCAAAAATCAACATCGCTTGGCTCGCACGAGGTTTTTCGAGGTGCCCTGTATTAGAAATATAAAAAAAGGCCCCGCAATGCGGAGCCTTTTAAATTGTCGTCTGATGTCTAAGGGAGGGAGGGGAGGAGGGCGACACCAGACATGACGAATTATACAAGTTCAATGTGATGCTACTGTGAATTGAAAATTAAAATATATTTATGTTATCTGTTCTGCTTTGGAGGCGCGTGAAAAGAGCTGTTTGAAATCCATGCCGATACCCAAAGCTGCGGGAATGGAAAACAAAGTGATAAACGTGGAAAAGAGCAGACCCCAAGATAGTGCCAGTGCCATAGGAGCCACGAACGGGTCAAAACCGCCCCAGCCATAAGCGGTTGGTAATAGCCCTACAACAGTGGTGATAGTGGTAAGCAAGACGGCTCTTAAACGACGTTGACCGCTTGTGATAATAGCCTCACGCCATGCTTTACCCTGCTCTAGTTCACGTTGAATAAATACTGCGAGTACCAACGATGCATTCACAACGACACCAGTAAGGGCAACAAAACCCATCATTGCCATAAAAGAAATGGGCTGACCATGCACAAAGAAGCCAATGACAATACCGATAGCACCAAAGGGAATTGCCAGCATCACCAAGAATGGATAGCTGATACGGTTGAATTGAATGGCTAAAATGACAAAAATACCAATCAGTGCGAATAAAAAGCTATAAATAAGCCCCTGCACAGACTCTTTGCTACGCTCCTGTTCGCCGCCCAAGTGATAATGAATAAATTTAGCATCATCAGCTAGCCATTCAGCTTGGCGTTCCTGAACTTGTGTATTTAATTCTTTGGACGTAATAAGCTTTAAATCAACTTCAGCTGAAACATTAATAATATGGTTGCCATCTTTATGGCGAATACTGCTACTGCCAGCAGTTTCCTCGAGATGCGCAACGCGGAAAAGTGGGATGAGTCCATTGCGCTGATTGGGTATTTCAAGTTGCATGAGTGTTTTGATGTCACGCTGGGCATCCTCTGGATAACGAATGGTAACGTCTGTTTCTTCTTTGCCATGTTTTAATGTTGAAACACGAATACCATCAAAGGCTGCTTTGATGTGCAGGGCGACAGTGCTTAAATCAATGCCTGCATAGGCAGCTTTAGCACGATCCAAGACAATATGTAGTTCACGTTGACCTGGTTGTAAATCACTTTCAATAGCGGTTGCACCAGGAATACTATGCAGCAAAGTTTCGAGGCGTTTGGCGACCCGTTCTTTGGTTGCAGTATCGGCACCGCTTATTTCAACCTGTAAAGCACGTCCAATAGGAGGGCCTGATGATTGCATGGCGAAGCTAATTTCCAGTTCTGGAAACTGCTCTGGTATGATTTTTTGAATATCATCCATAATATCATAAGCCGATGCTTCACGTTCTGTAAAAGGCGTGAGAATCACACGTACAAAACCGAAACGATCACCGACTTGTTTTAAGGCTTCGCGTTGATCGGCACTATTTTCACCAGCTACAAGAGTGGTAGTTTCGAGCAGCTTTGGATTAATATTGGAGCGTACCAGCTTGTCGATTTTGATAAGTTTTGCAAAGGTGTCTTCTAGTGTGGTACCTATAGGGGCATTGACGCGCAAATAAAATTCACTTTCAGCCCCTGATGGGAATAATTGAAATTTCATCTGGCTTGCTAACAAGGCAATGCCAGCCAAGGCTAAGATGGTAAGTAAAATGGTTAAATAGCGGAGTTTTACGGCAGCTTTTAAGATTTTACCATAAATTTTATTCACCCAATTGAAAATAACGCGCTCTCTGGGGTGAACATCGGCTCGCGCCACATCTCGGATGTGATTGGGTAGTATAAATAAGGCTTCAAGAAGTGAAAAGCCCAGCAAAACAATGACAACGACGGGAATGGAATAAATAAACTTACCAATAATACCATCCATATACATCAGCGGTAGAAATGCCACGATGGTGGTTAATACTGTGGCTGCTACAGGCCCTGCAAGCTCGGCAGTGCCTTTAATAGCAGCCTGTTCAGGAGAAAGCCCATGCTCCATGTGCCAAGTGGCATTCTCACCAATAATAATGGCATCATCGACCATCAGCCCCAGCACCATGATAAAACCAAACATGGTCAGCAGATTTAATGTTACGCCAGAGAAATATAACAGTGCCAATCCCGAAAAGAAGATGATTGGCAGTCCCCAGGCGGTGGTTAGAGCCACTGCTGGGCGCAGAAAAAGCAGTAAGGTGAGCATGACAAGAGCCAATCCAATGGCTCCATTGCTGGTCAATACCCCCAAACGTAGGCGTGTGACAATGGATAGATCATGGTAGGTGCGAAATTCCATGTGATATTTCTCTGGAACTGTATCCAAATAATTACGAACGCGATCAACCAGTGCGATAATATCTTCATCACCCTTTTTCATGACAATCATATTAACGGCGGGTTCACCTTGGGCAGCAACAATGCGGCGCGGACGCTCTAGTGCTGCCTCAATATCTGCGATGTCTTTTAAATACAGACTTTGACCAAGATCATTGGAGCGTAAAACCAAATTTCCAGCATCTTCAGCAGAGGTAAACTCCCCTGTAATACGGATAATACGCTGCCCTTCAGCTTCTTTTAAGCGGCCTCCTGGGGCATTGATGTTCCAGCCTTGAATTAAGCGAACAATGTCATTGATGGCAACACGATTTTGACGCATGCGCTCGGGATCTAAGGTAATGCGTATTTCTTCTTTTAAATCACCTTGTACAAATACATGTGAGACACCATCAAGGTTTAGAACCTCATCCTTGATTTGGGTGCTAATGTGCTTGAGTTCAAGCGGTGAAACATCACCAAAAATGGTAAAGCCTAAAACAGGTGCTTGCTCAGATTTAATTTCAGAAATAACAGGATCGCTGGGAAGGTCGCTGGGTAAAGATGCACGATTAATAGACTGCTGAATATCAGATACCAAACGCGAGCGATCTTTATAGTTTGGGTCGACTTTGATAGTGATTTGCATGGTTCCTGCATAAGCTGTGGCGTAGATGGTATCGATGCCATCAATGCCTTTTAGCTCACGTTCAATGGGGGTGAGCAGTAGATTTTCTATTTCATGTGGAGAGGTGCCAGGATATACCGCAGAAACAACAACAATATCAAAGTTAACACTTGGAAAAGCTTCACGTTGGATATGTGTAGCTGCAAAGATACCACCTAAAAGTAGCATCAGTGAGAGTAGGTTAACGACCAGACCACGGCGTACAAAAAAAGCAATAAGTGATGTCATGGCATCATGCCCAAGTGTTTAAAAAGATTTCCAGTAGCCAATTCAATTTGTTGTTTTGCAAGTTGAATCTGAATATCTTGTAGTGCTGCTTGCAGCTCAGCATTGCGCAAATCACCTTCAAATTGGATAAGCGTGGCAGTATCAGAGCGACCATCGCGGTAGCGTTCTAACTCCGTTGTAAATTTTATTTTTTCGGCTTGCTCATGTCGTTTGGAGGCTTTTTTCATCACTTTTCCATTCTCGTAAAAGGTGAGAGCTGTGCTTAATTCAGTTTTAATCTTTTCAATGGATTGCAAGCGTTGCAAATGAATACGCTCGCGTTCTAATTCGGTCTTTAGAATCGCAGACTTGGTGCTTTTTCCGCCCAATGTGTCGTTGAGTTCAAGCCCAATAGATACAAAGCGGTCATTCAGTGTAAAGCCTTGCCCCAGTGTGTAACCTGCTGAACCTGATAGAGATCGACTACCAACTTGGGCGATGAGATCCACTTGAGTATCATGCTGGTCATGCCTAAGTGCTAATATGGCATCATTGGATGCTTGTTGGGCATTGAGCATGCGAAATATAGGGCGTTGTTGCTTCGCTAGCTCTAGCCATGCATGCATAGATGCTGTTTTAAAATTGCCTAATGTAGTGTGAATATTTGTTTGAATCGGCTGCTTGGCATCACGTAGCATCAAACGATTTAAGGCAGTTATACTGTTGTTTAGTGTTGCTTGGGCATTGGCATAGTCCATTTTTCGGCTGGTGAGCAAGGCTTCAGTTTGGCGTTGATCTGTTTCTTCAATAAGCCCAAAGCGCTGCCGCTTCTTTTGATAATTGAGAAGCTTTTTGGCGCGAAGTACGGTTTCGTGAGCAAGTTCTTTGGCAATAACATTGGATGCAATTTGATAATAAAGGCTGATAGCTTGGGCAGCTAATTGCTCTTGCTGTATTGCGACATTCCAGCGAGCAGCTTCTTCATTGTACTGATTGCTGGTCCGTTGTTCGTTATAGGTAGGGTTGCCATGACCACGCAGCAGTGGGTAGCGGTAAATTAAATCAATTTGTTGCTGATAGGTGGGGTTGATGGTGGCCTGAAAGAAGGTGGGAACACTGGCTGGGTAGCTAACTTTTGTGCGATTGTAATTGAAGCTTCCCGTTAATGTTGAGCCATTGCTAAGAAGCTTGGTAATATTACCAGAGAGCAGCCCAATGCTAGTGCCTGATGGTGCGAAAGGGCTTGTGGTGGGTGCTGTCTCATCGGATAGGCTACCAGCTAATGATATTTTAGGATCAAGGATGCCTTCAATATTCTGACGTTCGATGTGTAAGCTTTGTTCTTGAATGCGTGCCAAGGCTAAATCTGGATGCTTGTTTAGCACAATGTGAAGAACATCAGACAAAGAAATAGCCTGTGCCATACTGAATGATGGCAAGATGCATAGGCTAAAACAGAGGCATAGGGTTTGGATTTTTAACATTCAATAACCTCGATGATGGCGTTCTAGGAGTCTGTCGGACTTAAGCGATTGTAGCGAAAAATCATGGAACCAGGGTAATTTTCACATGTATTTGAGGCGAATAGTGCCGCGTGTAACGAAAATATAGGTGAAAAGCGACCAAGAACCATGTTTTTGCAGCCGATTGCTTTAAGTCCGACAGACTACTAGGGAGGTGCTGATTAACTCAATGCATGGTGTCTATGTGCCCAAAATTACCAACGCCGGCGTTGGCAAATTTAACAATAGCGGCGCTATTATTTGCGCTTGCCGCCTTGGGGTTGAAAATTTTGAATCGCATATCCACTCATCCAGAGTTAATCAGCACCTCCCTAGCAGATGCTTAGGATAAGGCGAGAGATTAAAAATAATAGTTTAC
>JALUXZ010000167.1 GCA_027018935.1 Mariprofundaceae bacterium | reverse complement strand
GACAATGAAGAAGATTTAAAAGCCAAACTTGCCGAAGGTTTGAAGTATGATGTATTGCTTGCCTCTGGTGGTGTATCGGTGGGTCACCATGATTTTGTGCGCCCAACTTTAGAAGCTTTGGGTATTACCATGCATTTTTGGCGTGTAGCGATGCGCCCCGGTCATCCACTGGCCTTTGGCACGAGCGCATCAGCTTGTACCGTGTTTGGGCTGCCTGGAAATCCAGTATCCAGTATGGTTTGTTTTGAACAATTTGTAGCACCAGCTTTGCGTCAAAGCATGGGGCATAAAAAGCTTTTTCGCCGTACCATCCAAGCGCGTTTGGCACATGATATAAAAGGCAGCCTTGGTAAGACTATCTTTATCCGTGTCACACTGCATCGTGATAAGCAAGGCTATGTTGCGACATCTACAGGGGCGCAAGGCAGTGGTGTATTGATGTCGATGGCCTTGGCAGAGGCTTTGTTGGCGGTTCCTGCTGAATTAGGCAGCTTAAAAGAAGGCGATGTGGCTTCTGTGCAGCTATTGCAGAATATGGATTTTCAAAATTAAAATTTTGGGTAAATGCTTTCGTCATACTCGTGAAGACGGGTGTTCACTACTTCAATTATGGATTCCCGCCTTCGCGGGAATGACGGATAAATGTGTTATGCTGAGCGTAGTCGAAACATCTTAGAGATTTCTCCGCTGCGGTCGAAATGACAAGAGGTGTAAGAAGGGTAAATATGAAAGCAAAAATTGGATTTATCACAGTTTCAGATCGCGCCAGTCGCGGTGAATATAAAGATTTAGGTGGCCCAGCCATGCAAGCGTGGTTTACACGTGTCTTATCATCGGAATGGCAAGCTGTATCTCGCGTGATTCCCGATGAGCAGGCTGGTATTGAAGATGCGCTGAAAGAACTTGCTGATGATGAGGGTTGCTGTTTGATTGTTACCACGGGCGGTACGGGGCCTGCGGTGCGCGATGTGACTCCCGAAGCCACGGAAGCTGTGTGTGAAAAAATGATGCCAGGTTTTGGTGAGTTGATGCGTCAGGAATCGCTTAAATTTGTACCGACTGCGATTTTATCTCGCCAAACAGCAGGTATTTACGGCAAGTCTTTGATTATCAACTTACCAGGCAAACCATCAGCCATTGATGATTGTCTCAATGCTGTTTTTCCTGCTGTTCCTTATTGTATTGATTTGATTGAAGGGCCTTATCTGGAAGCTAATTCAGAGCAATGTAAGGTATTTCGTCCTAAGAAGAAATAATGATAGGAATCTCGACAAGTATAAGTTGAAACCATGCGGTTACTTCAAAAATGCTTCAAGCATATGGTTAATTCGATTGAGAGGGCTATTTTTCTCCAAAAAACATTTAAATTCATGAGAAATCTGTGTATCTGTAGCTATTGTTTTCCAAAACATACCAGTAGTAGCGAGTGCTATTGTTAGAATGTGATTATCGTCTAAGGTTGAGTTTAACTTGAAGCTGCTTTGATGTTAAAGAATCTGTATGTAAACATTTTTCAATAGATAGTGCCATACATTGCCCCTTGAAATTAAAACTAGATAGCTGACTAGATAATTTATGAAATAGTAGCACTTAAATCATTAATATAATAGCTTTCTATTATTAAATAGATTTCACTCAGAAGCTAAGAAACGCATATATTTCAACAAAAATAATCGCTATGCATTCCATTGAATGTAAGCTTATAGAGCTGAAAGAGGTTAAAACCTTGCAGCAAATGCTTCATTCTTTCTTGCATGCCCAAGAAAGAATCATAAATCCGCAGGACAGCGGATTTAGACGCACTTTAGTGCGGGCTTGCCCCGAGAGCCACGCATGGCTCGAGTCA
>JALUXZ010000166.1 GCA_027018935.1 Mariprofundaceae bacterium | reverse complement strand
ATCCGATGGTGTTGCTTTATTTATATCAATAGAAGCTCGCAACTTTTGTAAGCGTTGTGGATTTAATAAATCAGGAATATGTACAAAATCACGGTCGCCCAAATATTGATTGCGATCCTTATAGGCGCGCTTCATGGCTTCAATTAATAAATGTGTGCGATTGGCATGGCTCATTTTCGTGAGTTTATCATTTTTCAGAATACCAAATGTTTCTGCCATGGTAATTCCACCAGAAGATGGCAGCGCAGCAGAAACGAATTGTGTGCCTTGATAGGTAAATTGTATGGGTTGGCGCTCGATAACATGATAATCGGCAAGGTCGCTCTCTCTGATAAGCCCACCATCATGTTTCATGTCTGCAACCAGCCGACCTGCTGTTTCACCATGATAGAAATCTTTTGCGCCATGTTTGGAAAAACGAAGCAGGGTATCAGCCAAAGCTTTTTGGCGAAGTATGCTATGCTTTTCAGGAATATTTCCGTTGTGAAGAAAAATACGTTGAGCAGCATCATTAAGTACATCTTTGCGCCACTTTATCATGCCCTGTAGATGCGGTGTTATAGGAAACCCGTTACGAGCTAAGGAGATTGCGGGGGACACGGTTTCTTCACGAGCAATGCGCCCATATGTTGATATTAAATGATCCACACCAGCAAGTAGTCCTGGTACGCCTGCGGACTGTGCTCCATTAATACTGGATTGGGATTGATAAATTTCACCGTGCCCTGCTAATTCGGGTGAAGTTTCGCGGGCATCAATCATCACATAACGATTATCTTTGGCGATATATAATAAAAAGAAACCACCGCCACCGATACCTGAAGAACCTGGTTCGACGACACCCAGAGCGAGAGCAATTGCAGCAGCAGCGTCAAAGGCATTGCCGCCTTGTTTTAAGATTTGAATGCCTGCTTCACTCGCCAATGGGTGAGCTGAAACCACCATGTTTGAAGTGGGGTGAGTTGTATCTGCATGTGTGATACTCGGCAGTAGTATCATACATAAAACTGTACTGATAAGACGAATCATGTTTTCTACCCCATAGTATTTATATGATATTTACTTAATAAACGATGAATACCTGTGGGTAGTGCGAGGTCTGTAATGTCTGTAACCCACCGTCCTTTTGATACAGGCTCTGATTTACTTTGTATTGTGTAAAAGTGTAAACGCCGGTGGGTAAGCAGGTGAATGTAGCATGGTTCAACGTTAGGTCTTGTATCGAGTTCGATAATTGGCGGTGTCCAAAGGCTTGCCCATATGCCTTTGTTAGGGCGTTGTTGCAGCCACAGACCTTTATCAGGGTGTGTATGTAGATTTATTTGCCAAAAGACATCTTTTACGGCTGTTTTTTTCTTGTTTGAAGGTTGCTTCTCGATGTTTGAGAAGGCTGATTTGCAATGTTTGGAAACAGGGCAATCATCGCATTGCGCTCGATGGGCTTGGCACATTGTTGCGCCTAACTCCATCATAGCTTGATTCCATGTTGCGAATTTTTGCGATGTATCAATGGCGGTTTGTGCCAAACGCCATAGTTGTTTATCAGTGGCTTCAGGTAGCTCATGCCAGCGTTTGAGGACGCGTTTTACATTGCCATCTAAAACAGGCGTGTTCATGTCAAAACAAAACGATGCAATAGCTCCAGCAGTTGATTTGCCAATACCTGGCAAGTTTACTATAGCATCAAATTGTTCGGGAAATACACCATCGTGTTTGGCGATAATCTGCTGGGCAGCGGCATGGATAAAGCGTGCGCGACGATAATAACCCAAGCCTTCCCATGCTTTAAGCACATCATCCAATGGGGCTACTGCTAAGTGTTGAATGCTTGGGAATAATTGAAACCACTGCTGATAACGTGGTAAGACGGTTTTGACTTGGGTTTGTTGTAGCATGATTTCTGAAACCCAAATCTGATAAGGGTCAGATGTATGCCGCCAAGGCAGCTCGCGTAGGTTCGCGCGATACCATTGCAGCAATGGTTTACATGGTACGGAAAACGAATTGGTCATCAACGACTTCAAAGGTGAGATAGAAGCTTGCACGATCCAGCCCCCAAGAGCTGGGTAATGGCTTAAATGGCGCAGCATCATGAATAGCCCTGACAGCACTTTCATTGAGTGATTGAATCGGGCTTGGACGTAAGATTTCTAGGTTGCCAAGCTCGCCACTCATCTCAATGGTAACACGCATCAGTACCTGTCTGGCTTGATCTGCGAATTTTTGATAATCAGCTTGCCCAGGTCGCCATTGTTCCTCCAAGGCTCGTACCAATGAATGTGCATAAGGAGCATATTTCGCTTCTTTGGTGTTAATTGGAATATCAGCTTCTTTGGAAAGCATCTGTTTCATGCGGCGTTCACGCTCAAAATCACGCGATAATTCAGATAAAGCCATGCTCGATGGCATAAGTTTGGATAGTGGGACGAGGCGTGGTGGGGTAGGGCGTTTTTTTGTAACAGTTTTCTTTTTAACTGGGTTGTTTTCAACAACATTATCATGTTCGGATGCTGCACCTTTTTTGGTAATGATACGGGTGCGCTTGTCTGATGATTTGGGCGGTGTTGGTGGTGTTTTAGGGGCTTTGGGTGGGGTTGGACGTTGTTTGCTCTGCTTTTTGCTAAGTGCTGGAGATTTTGCCGAACGTGTGCTGCGATCTTTGGCATTCGAGCTTCCGCCTTCCGCATTGCGGTTGGCAATCGTTTTGGCATCTTTGGGAGGGGTCTTTTTAGACTCGGTAGCAGGGTCAAGGAGGACAACATCGGTGAATTGCGGAGCCTGTTTTTTCACCAAGCGAGGCTCATCAGGATTCAAAGATATGAATAGACCCAGCACGATATGAGCGGCAACAGATGCCACAAATGCAATGATTAGACGGTTATTTTTGGACTTTTCCTGCAATGCTTATTTGCTCCGAATAGTGAGTTGCGCTGTAATATAGGTCGCCAAAGCGCCATTGAGCCAGCCTGTCGCGCAGGATAGCACAAGCAATGGCGGTAGCAGATAATAAAGTGCAATTTGCTGAATGAAAAGCTGTTCCACGACAATAAATTGGCTGCACATATGTGCTAATGCAGCCAATAAACTAACGCCAATCAAGCTAATGCGTGGGATAAATCGCCATGCTAAAATCATCACAGTCGTTGATGCTAAGGTGGCTGTAAAACTGATGATAAATGTCGGTGTAAAGATTGTTCCGATAAAAAAAGCACCAATCACGACCCGTGCAATAGCGAGGCTTGCAGCGGCTTTAGCCCCCATAGTGGCAAGTACAATGATGGTGATAATATTTGCCAGACCAAGTTTAAACCATGGACCCAAGCTCGGCATAGCAGCCTCAAAAACATGTAGCCCACTGGCAAGCAATAAAAGCCCTAACCAGTAAGCTTTTTTCTCCAAAGAAGCCAGTGATGGGCGAGGGCTTTGAGATGTATTCATTATTCAGATACCGCATCAAGGGCAAGTTTTTGCGAGCCTTGAATGCTTACCAGAATACGATTCGGCACACATGCCAATATATCGCCGACACGATGACGGTGGCCAGAGAGTACACAGCGTTGGGTTGTGCATGTGGAATGGCTGATGCGCACACCATCCGAATCAATGGTGATTTCTGATAAGCCAATATCACCTTGTGCCTCAAAATGTATGGGTTTGTCGGGGTGCAATGGGTAGGTGGCGAGCAATGTTTTGCCGTGGTAAATATGCACCATCGGTGTGCCAGATAAGTTTTGTTGTATCCATAACCAGCCCATGATGATGGCAATAAGTGTGAGTAATAATAGCGTACGATCCACCCATGTGCCTTTTAGCCAATGCCATAGACTTGGCTCATTGCTAGGGTCAGCTTCGTGCATGGGTGTAGATGTTGAACGAATCGGCATGTGGCGAGTGTAAACATGCAAAAGGATGGAAGCGAACATGAATGTATTCATTACAGGTGCAAATAGAGGTTTGGGATTGGGCTTTGTGCAGCATTACTTGGCAAAAGGCGATCAAGTATGGGCTTGTTATCGTGGCGAATGTGAAGCCTTAACAAAGCTGGATGCAAAGGCTTTGCATTTGCTGCAATGGGATGTCTCACAAGATGATATGCCACGCGGGGCACTGCCCGATAAGATTGATTTGCTTATCAATAACGCTGGAATTTACGGCTCAATAAAGGGCGGGCAATCATTGGATGAGATTGCGTCTGATGATATGTTGGAAGTTTTTAATGTGAATTGTGTAGGGCCATTGCGGGTGGTGAAACATCTAAAAGACCGAGTTGTTGCGGCGCAGGGCGTGATTGCAAATTTAAGTTCAAAGATGGGTTCAAGTGCAGATAATAGTAGTGGTGGAACGTATGCTTATCGGGCATCCAAAGCTGCTTTGGTGATTGTGTCTAAATCCATGGCAGTTGATTTGCAAGATGATGGTGTGCGGGTGATTACTTTGCATCCAGGCTGGGTGCAAACGGATATGACACATCATTCGGGTTTAATTGATGTGAAAAAGTCTGTGGCTGGGATGACAAATGTTATTGAACATGTGAATGATTATGAGGCAGGGCAGTTTGTAGCATTTGATGGGAAAATTGTGCCTTATTGATTTTTAGTCTATGTTGAGAATATAAAAGGATTAATTATGAATATATCAAATCAATCGAGTCTGACCCCATTCTTTCCATTGATTCCCTTTCATTTTTTACTCCACAACTTCAATTTTAAATCAATAGGGTCAGACTCGATTGATTTTAGAATTTAGGTTATTTTACTTTAATATCATGCACTTATGGAGGAAAGATGATTTCAAAAAGACCAAGTAAATATCAATCGAGTCTGACCCCATTGATTACATGAGCAACTATTATGAATTATTAGGTATTCAAAGGGGTGCATCACAAGCAGAGGTTAAAAAAGCATATTGAAAGAAAATGTTAGAATATCACCCTGACACAAATAATAGTCATGATGCGCACGACCTAGCTATAGAGCTTAATAAAGCCAAAGACATTTTATTATCGGCTGACAAAAGAAAACAATATGATGAAGACCTCGACTATTGGGCAAGAAAAGATGCAGAGCAAACTCAACGAAAAAAAGAGGCAGAACAAGCTCAACGTCGAAGAGAAGCAGAGGCTAACCAACGAAAAAAAGAGGCAGAACAAGCTCAACGTCGAAGAGAAGCAGAGGCTAACCAACGAAAAAAAGAGGCAGAACAAGCCCAGCGTCGAAGAGAAGCAGAGCAAGCTAGCTCTCGGCAAGAAACATCTGGAGATAACGACTCTCAAGAAGATGCATTGTACGGACAGGTGTGGAAGGAACTAGTACATCAACCAGTTTAAAATGTCGGATAAAGGCAACTTAGTTTAATTCTTGCATCTTCGGTGGTAAATCGCCACTTCATATCACTTTTGATTGAATTTCTGTTGTTTGTCCATGCTGTCACTTCTTGTGTTAAATAATCTCTATCGCCCATTCGTTCTGCATGCATTGCCGGGATAACAAACTGAATTCAATTTCCGCCATATTAAGCCAGCTTCCATGATTTATGTTTAATTGTACGGACTTATTTGACTGGTTGATGTACTAGATGCTAATAACATAGTCGAAAGCTTATGGGCTAAAGCTTATGCGCAGTCTGAGGGTAACTCCGATAAGACAAAAGCATCCTATATTACATATAGAGTGAATCAATTAATGCGTGCCAAGAAGGCGGTGGATAAATCTAGAGAATTTCAGAAAAAAGCGGATAAATCTAAGGAAGACTTTCAAAACAAGCAAAAGCAAAAAGCAGCCGAGAGTTCTAGGAGACAGTCTAAAAAAACAAGGCGCTCACCAACACAAAGAAAATTTTCTTCAAATGAAGATCTTATGAAAAACCCAATGTTTGGAGGTGCAATTATTGTTATTTTTTTGGGATGGTTATTGATAGTTGTTGGTACAAAATAAATGGCAATAATTATATGAACGGTCTAATCGATAAATCAATAGGGTCAGACTCGATTGATTTTAGAATTTAGGTTATTTTACTTTAATATCATGCACTTATGGAGGAAAGGTGATTTCAAAAAGACCAAGTAAATATCAATCGAGTCTGACCCCATTGATTTATTTAACCTTGCATTTTCTGACTTCCTCTTGCCCCTCTGATTCTTGAGATGCCTTTAAGCGAACCATCTGCTCTTCGCTTAACTACTGCGTTTCTTGCTGCGGAATTGATATTATCGCATTTCCTTTGAACGGATGTCCTTCTGGTAGTTCTTTCCAACATGATACTGCCACAATCATCTTTTTCATTTCAAACAAACCCTACTGATGCTCATCCTAGTAATCTGAGAATAGCACAATAAATAGTCACCTAAATCAATAGGGTCAATCAATAGGGTCAGACTCGATTGATTTCAATCAATAGGGTCAGACTCGATTGATTTTAGAATTTAGGTTATTTTACTTTAATATCATGCACTTATGGAGGAGAGATGATTTCCAGTTTGGGGGACATATTACTTAATTATTGATATTTAAGTAATGTAAAATACCACCACTGACTTGCGGAATGCCAGTGGTGGCTAGTTTTTAAACGCCTTGGTGGATGTATAAGCCGCGAGCAATATCGCCAATGCTTACCATGCCAATCAATTTGCCATCTTCAGTGACAGGCATACGGCGCAAGTTGCGCAAGCCCATAAAAGAGGCTGCTTTAAGGATAGATTCGTCAGCGCCAATGCTCATAGGCTCTGGGGTCATGACTTCTTTGACTTTCATGCATAATACACGCTTATAGTTCTCTTCCATTTCTTCAAAATCGCGACCGTGTACAGCATCGTGAACATATTCACCAAAGTTGGGATAAAGCGGTAACATGGTATCACGGATGGTTACAATACCTGTAAGGCTGCCGTTTTCATCAACAACAGGAATAGAACCGCAACGGCGCATAACCATTTTTTCAGTGATCGTGCGAAGGGTGTCATTTTCATCACATGTTAGGGGTGTTGTAGTCATTACATCAGAAACTTTCATTGTTTTGAGTCATCCTCCTGATTTAGGGAAGCTCTGGATCACATTTTCTTTGTCCAAGCTTATTCAGAGCTTCCTTAGCTCTAATGCAGTGCATCAAAGCTTATCCGTAATATAACCTGAAAATTGAGTTTGATGGAAGTCTTAATTAAGATTTGGGCGTTTCCTCCATATATAAGATAGTAAGTATTGCTTATTGGCGCGTTGGCTGAGGTGAATGGTAAATATGAACGGAGTGAATTCATGGCGTACAAAACAGCGAAGGCATGGAAAGAAGCTGCAATGCAAAGACCTCAAGGTGTGGATGATGCAGAAATGCATCAAAGGGAGCAGCAAGCTCGAAAACATGTGTTGCAAGAGGGTAAGCAGCCTGCGGGTGATGTTTGGGAAGATTATATGATATATATTATGGGTAAGATGGACTTGGAAGAGTATCAAGCTTACCTCTTATTCAAGTATTCGAAAGGCGGGGAATAAAAAATACTGTGCCATGAAAAATATATCGTCAGAAAGTGTTGACATGGGGAAGGAGCATCACTATGTTTCGCGACCCTTCGCAAGGAGCTATTGAGTTTAAATGCTTTCTTGTGCAAAGGTTTTTAAAAGTTTTAAGAGGTAACGATGCCAACAATTAATCAGTTGATTCGCAAGCCACGTAAAGATAAGCGTAAGATTAACAAAGTTCCTGCTTTGGAAGCTTGTCCCCAACGTCGCGGTGTGTGTACACGTGTTTATACAACCACTCCAAAGAAGCCTAACTCGGCTTTACGTAAAGTAGCGCGTGTTCGCTTGACGAACGGTCATGAAGTGACTGCTTATATTCCAGGTGAAGGACACAAGCTGCAAGAGCATAGTGTTGTTTTGATTCGTGGCGGTCGTGTAAAGGATTTGCCAGGTGTTCGTTATCATGTATTGCGCGGCGTTTTGGATACTACGGGTGTTGAGGGTCGTAAACAGGCTCGCTCGAAGTATGGCGCTAAGAAGCCGAAGTAAGAGAGGAATTGAGTTATGCCACGTAAAGGTCCTGCGCCACGTCGTCCGATTACACCAGATGCTAAGTTTGGTGATACTCAGGTATCGACTGTTGTAAATAGAATTATGTTGGGCGGCAAAAAAGCCAAAGCTGAAGCGATTGTGTATAAAGCTATGGATATTGCGGCTGAGAAAACTGGTGAGCAGCCGCTAGCTGTATTGCATCGTGTTCTTGAAGTGATTCGCCCTGCTGTTGAAGTGAAATCTCGCCGTGTGGGTGGCGCGACATACCAAGTGCCGATCGAAGTGAGTGATCGTCGTCAGGCATCATTGGCAGTGCGTTGGTTGGTTGAATATGCGCGCAATCGTTCTGAACATACTATGTCAGATCGTTTGGGTAATGAAATGGTTGATGCGATGAATGATCGTGGTGGCGCATTTAAGAAGCGTGAAGATACGCATCGCATGGCAGAGGCGAACAAGGCTTTTTCTCACTTCCGCTGGTAAGGTTTTTTAAGTTTTAAAAGTTTGATTGTTATTTTTTAGATTGTTCTAAATAGATTAGGTAGAATAGGAGTAGTTGATCGTGGCTAGACAGACCCCACTTGAGCGTGTGCGTAACATTGGCATTATGGCTCACATTGATGCAGGCAAGACCACAACAACAGAGCGTATCCTGTTCTATACTGGTGTTTCTCATAAGATTGGCGAAGTGCATGATGGTGCAGCTACCATGGACTGGATGGAGCAAGAGCAAGAACGTGGTATTACTATTACCTCTGCGGCAACAACTTGTTCTTGGAAAGAGCACACTATTAATATTATTGACACTCCAGGGCATGTGGATTTCACGATTGAAGTAGAGCGTTCTTTGCGCGTGCTTGATTCTGCCGTGGGTGTTTTCTGTGCGGTGGGCGGTGTTCAGCCGCAGTCTGAAACTGTTTGGCGTCAGGCTGATAAGTATAAAGTTCCGCGTGTAGCTTTTGTAAACAAGATGGATCGTACGGGTGCTGATTTCTTTAGTGTGGTTGATGAAATCAAAGAGCGTTTGGGTCACAATGCTGTTGCGTTGAATGTGCCAATCGGTGCTGAAGAGAATTTCAAGGGTGTAATTGATTTGGTGTCCATGAAAGCAATCGTCTGGAAAGATGAAGCGATGGGCGCGGATTATTCTGTTGAAGATATTCCAGCTGATTTGCAAGAAATCGCAGGTGAGCGTCGCGAAGCTTTGATGGACGCAGTGCTTGAAATTGATGAAGATTTGATGATGGCTTACCTTGAAGGTGAGGAAATTACTGAAGCGCAGTTGAAAGACTGTATTCGTCGTTCTGTATTGGCTATTTCTGTAATTCCAGTGCTTTGTGGTACGGCTTTTAAGAATAAAGGTGTTCAAACGCTTTTGGATGCAGTAATCGATTATATGCCGGCGCCAATTGATGTGCCTGCAATTACGGGTGTTCATCCAGATACTGATGCAGAGGATTCTCGCCCAAGTTCAGATGACGAGCCTTTTGCAGCGTTGGCGTTTAAAGTGATGAATGACCCATTTGTGGGTAACTTGACCTTCTTCCGTGTGTATTCTGGTGTGTTAGATTCAGGTTCTTATGTGATGAATACAACCAAGGGTCGCAAAGAGCGTATTGGGCGTATTTTGCAAATGCATGCCAATGAGCGTACGGATATTAAAGAAGTTCGTTCTGGTGACATTGCGGCTGCGGTTGGTCTTAAATCAACTACAACTGGTGATACATTATGTGTGGATTCTGATCCGATTATTTTGGAACGCATGGAGTTTCCTGAGCCAGTTATTTCTGTGGCGATTGAGCCTAAGACGAAAGCTGACCAAGAAAAAATGGGCATTGCTTTGGGTCGTTTGGCGGCAGAGGATCCTTCTTTCCGTGTGAAGACAGATGAAGAGACTGGTCAGACTATTATTTCTGGCATGGGCGAGTTGCATTTAGAGATTCTTGTTGATCGCATGTCTCGTGAATTTAAAGTTGAAGCGAATATTGGTAAGCCTCAAGTGGCATACCGTGAGACCATTCGTGGTAAAGCGAAGTCTGAGGGTAAATTTGTTCGTCAGTCGGGTGGTCGTGGTCAGTATGGTCATTGCTGGTTGGAAATCGAGCCTATGGAAGCTGGTGGTGGTTTCGAATTTATTGATAAGATTACGGGTGGCTCTATTCCTCGTGAATATATTCCATCTGTTGGCAAGGGTGCTGAAGAAGCCATGGCAAATGGTGTGGTAGCAGGCTTCCCAATGGTGGATGTGCGTGTAACTGTGGTTGATGGCTCTTATCATGACGTGGATTCAAACGAGATGGCGTTTAAGGTAGCTGGTTCTATGGGTTTCCGTGCTGGTTGTGCACAGGCTAAACCTGTATTGCTTGAGCCAATGATGGAAGTTGAAGTAACAACCCCTGAAGATTATATGGGTGATGTTGTTGGTGATTTGAATCGCCGTCGTGGTAAAATCATGGGTATGGGTGACCGTGGCATGGTGAAAGAGATTAAGGCTGAAGTTCCGTTGTCTGAAATGTTTGGTTATTCAACGGCTTTGCGCTCAATGTCTCAGGGGCGCGCAACATACTCGATGCAATTTAAACATTATGATGAAGTGCCTAAGAACATTGCCCTAGAAATCGTGGCAAGTGTTAAAGGTTAAGGAGTAGAAAATGGCAAAGGAAAAGTTTGAACGTACCAAACCGCATGTAAACATTGGCACGATTGGTCATGTGGATCATGGTAAAACAACATTAACAGCTGCAATCACAAAGGTTTTGTCTTTAACAGGTGGAGC
>JALUXZ010000165.1 GCA_027018935.1 Mariprofundaceae bacterium | reverse complement strand
ACTTACCTCCTTGTTTAGATTTGATACGCTTTTGCCCTCCTCAAGGTAAAACAATGAACCATGAGGAGGGCGATAGCGAAGACTATATTACCTGAATAAAGTCATGACATTTTGTGCTGCTTGATTAGCTTGTGCCAACATTGCAGTACCTGCTTGTGCCAAGATCTTATTCTTCGTAAAGTCAGCCATTTCAGCCGCCATATC
Organism: Mariprofundaceae bacterium; assembly: GCA_027018935.1. Lineage (GTDB taxonomy): Bacteria > Pseudomonadota > Zetaproteobacteria > Mariprofundales > Mariprofundaceae. Next base: position 1,681 of record JALUXZ010000165.1, on the reverse strand, counting down.
AGCATCACGAATAGATGATACAGAAGCTGTAGTTTGCTCAATACTTGTTGCCAAGTTAGATTGAATAAATGCGATTTGATTTTGTGTTGCTCCCAAATCTGCACGTTGGTTGACCAATGTATTCAATGCTGTTTTAGCAGTATCGATATACGTTTGTGCATTGGCTTGTGTAGTCAAATCACCAGTCAAACCTAGACCAGCGGTTGTATAGCTACTACTCAAATCAAGACTCACTCGGTTGTTCGCACTGTTGTCCGCACCTACTTGAAAACTACTTGTTGAGCCAGCAGTTACGGTAAAGGTGCCTGAACTACCTGCTGCTAGATTTGCATCAACAGAGATGGTTAAACCAATATCACCGAATGCAATATCGGCTTTAGTGCCTGCAGCAGGAGCTGCAATGTTATCAACAGTTTGCGCAGTACCCGCAGCATTGGTTAAGGTAATTTTGAATGTACCTGCAGTAGTGCCTGCTGCCGTTGCAATAGTGACAGCGCCTGCTGCTGCACCTTGCACTGTAGCGGATGAGCTTACACCTGTTACAGCAGCACCTAATGTTGCGCTTGCTCCAGAGGTACCATCCAATAAACTCACGCCATTGTAGTTGGTAGAGCCTGCAATTTTATTAATTGCAGATTCAAGTTTGATACGTTCTGCATCCAATTTACCAAGCTCGCCAGCATTATTTGCTGATGCTGCTTGCGTGGCTAGCGTTTCAAGACGAACCACCATATTTTGAATTTCATTCACACCCGCATCCGCCATTTTTGTCATGGCTTGTGCTTGTGTTGCGTTTAATGAAGCTGCTTTTAAACGCTGAGTTTGTGCATCTAATTTGGATGAAACGGCAAAGCCCGAAGCATCATCTGCTGCATTGTTTATTCGAAAACCTGATGACAAACGATTCAACGATTTGTTCATCGCCATATTGTTTGCATTCAAATTTTTAAGCGCGGTCATTGCCGCATTGTTGGTTTGGATTGTTAGTGCCATTATATTCTCTCCGTAGTGTTTGATTCGTGAACGACATCCTGCCTTGCCACGCCCTGCATCATCCTAGCAGGTGAAGGAAAGCATCCATGCTATCCCATGTTGGCTATAGCTATCGGAGAGAAAAAACTGAACTTTAGAAAAAAGTTACATTTTATTTTGATATATCCTACTTTTGAGGAAAGCCCAATGCTGTATTGGCTGGTATATGCCGAGAAGGCGAGAAATCTTGCATATCCAATTTAGGAGTTTCGCCCATCATCCAATCGCTCATCACCTGAGCTGTAATCGGAGCCAAAGCCACGCCATTGCGATAATGCCCCGATGCCACCCAAAACCCTTCTATGCCTTCTACCGCACCTAAAAAAGGTAATCCATCTGGGCTACCAGGTCGAAACCCCATCCACTGTTTTTCAATCGTTAGGCTTTTCAGCCCAGGCATAATCCTAGCCATGGATTGTAATAACATATCAATCACCTCATCTGTGTTACCACGCGCAAAGCCCACAAACTCCATACTTGCGCCGACTAATATGCGTCCATCTTTTCGTGGCACAAAATAGGCATCATCATGTTTTACCATCGAATGCATGATGTTTGGCTCACCCTTCAATAAAACAATTTGCCCCTTCACGGGACGAACAGGCAAGCTAAAACCCAATTGCTCTGCCAATACACCACTCCAGCTTCC
>JALUXZ010000164.1 GCA_027018935.1 Mariprofundaceae bacterium | reverse complement strand
TGGATTGCGGTATTCCATTTTGTCATAATGGTTGCCCAGTGAACAATATCATCCCTGATTGGAATGATTTGGTGTATAAAAATCAATGGCGCGAAGCTTTGGATGTATTGCATTCCACCAATAACTTCCCTGAATTCACAGGGCGTATCTGCCCTGCTCCATGTGAAGAAGCATGTACGGTGAATTTAATTGGTGATGCAGTCACCATTAAAAACATCGAATTAGCCATTGTAGAAAAAGGTTTTGAAGAAGGCTGGGTAACACCACAAATCGCTGAGGAAAAGACAGGTAAGAAGATTGCCGTGGTAGGTTCTGGCCCTGCGGGTTTGGCTTGTGCGCAACAATTGGCACGTGTTGGTCATGATGTGGTGGTCTTTGAAAAAGAAAATCGAATCGGTGGACTAATGCGTTATGGTATTCCGAATTTCAAATTTGATAAGGCTGTGATTGATAGGCGTTTGGCTCAAATGGAGGATGAAGGTGTTGAATTTCGCGTCAATCAACATATTGGTGTGGATATACCAGCCAAATCTTTATTGGATGAATTTGATGCTGTTGCGCTTACGGGTGGTGCAGAAGCGCCGCGTGATTTGCCGATTGAAGGTAGAGATTTGAATGGTATTCATTTTGCCATGGAATTACTCACCAAACAAACGAAACGTGTATTGGGTGATGATATTCCTGAATCAGAATGGATTTCTGCCAAAGATAAGCATGTGGTTGTGATTGGTGGTGGCGATACTGGCTCCGATTGCATAGGCACATCCAATCGCCATGGTGCAAAATCCATCACTCAAATTGAAATTATGCCTGCCCCACCAGAGTATCCTGATAAATTAGTCACATGGCCTGATTGGCCGATGAAAATGCGTACTTCCACTTCGCAAGAAGAGGGTTGTGAACGTGATTTTGCCATTGCTACCAAACGCTTTATTGGCGAGCATGGCAAACTCACTGCCATTGAGTGTGCGCGTGTGGATTGGACACAAGATGAAAATGGACAATGGAAAATGACAGAAATTGAAGGCTCTGAATTTACCCTGAAAGCTGATGTTGTATTCCTGGCCATGGGCTTCCTGCATCCTGTGCATGAAGGTATGCTTGATGAACTTGGGCTCGCCAAAGATGCGCGTGGCAATGTGTCTGCCAACACATCGGATTATCAAACCAGCCTTAAAAAGGTATTTTCTGCTGGCGATATGCGCAGTGGTCAATCCTTGGTGGTTCGTGCCATCAATGAAGGTCGTCAATGTGCGCGCGCTATTGATACTTTTTTAATGGGAAGCTCAGGCTTACCCGCCAAGTAAAACGCAAAATAAACAACGCAATGTAAAAAAGGCCGCTGATAATTCCAAGAGCTATCTCGTAATACCTGAGCACGACAAATAAGATGAATGGTCGAGGTAAAGCAAAGGTTGAGATGTTGACGGGCAAAGCGCCATAAGATGCATAAGGGTTACTCTAAAGAACCCACTAATGTCTGCACAGTTTTGAGAATGTCATCACCATTCAACTGCTGTTTTATCATATAAGTATCAGCACCTGATTCTAAAGCTCTTAGTCTATCTTCTGCACTTTCACGTGTTGAAATCACCATCACAGGTAAATCTTCGTATTCATGCTGATTGCGGATATGTCGTACAAAGCCAAAGCCATCCAAACGTGGCATTTCTAAGTCTGTAACAACCATATCATAACTCTCTGCTTGCATTTTTTCGATGCCATCAATACCATCAATAGCTGTATCCACAGTAAAACCGATACTTTCGAACAGCCTTTTCTCAATTTCTCTTGCAATCAATGAGTCATCCACAAGCAAAATACGGAAATGCATTTTTTCTTCATCAGATACATCAATAGAAATCTCTTGATTGGGTGATGTTCT
>JALUXZ010000163.1 GCA_027018935.1 Mariprofundaceae bacterium | reverse complement strand
GAATGGGGTCACCAACAGCCTCGCCTTTCTGTTTGGGTTGGTATTCACCGACCACCGACTTGCTGCGGATAATCTTGGCAATGTATGACGAGTGCCACATATCTCCACGGCTGAATGTGGAAATACCGCGCTCATTCAGATTGGCTGCAATCTTTCGCTGGCCGTTTCCGGCCAGGCTCTGGCGGAATATATCGCGGATAACCTCGGCGCGTTCCTCGATTACCTCAAAGCGGGTTTTGTCATCAGACAGACGCAACCAGCGTGGGCATTGGCCGGTCATCGGGCGTTTACCCTCAACAGCCAGCTTACGCCGGTTCTCCCAACTCGCTGCAAGGCGTTTTGATTTCACTGCTGATTCCTCATGGCTTCGGCTCATGGAAATCAGACTAAACATAAGCTGGCCAACATCATTGATACTTTCGGCGGTATAATGCTGGTTATCCGCCAATGTTACGATCTCGACACCGGCAGACAGAATAGATGAAAACAAACCCAAAGCGGAAAATACCTGCTGGCGGGATAATCTATCCAAACTCTCCAGAATCAGGATCGAACCTTTCTCAATACGACCAGCTTCAACCAGCTCAATGAATTTCTTCAATGCGCCTTCAGTGGCGTTCTTACCCTTGAATGCGCTGATACCAATATCCCGCAAGGAGTCATCCAGAATCAGGTCATGCGCTTCGGCATAGGCGCGGCTGGCCTCAAGCTGACGGCGCAGGCTGTCACCTTTTAACTGCTGGGGTGTGGAAAATCGGATGTAGGAATAGGCTTTCTTTTGCATAGTGTAGGCTCCTTATTGGCAAGCCTACACATCTATCGGCAGGCAAGCTCTCTAATGTAGCCGAATTGTTTAAAATCATGGGCGATACCGCCAACCAATGTACCAATGGTTTCCATTTTCTGAGCTTGATAAAAGCGATGCTCACTATCTTTGAGCGCTAGCGATGTTTCTTTATGGTTTTGTATTTCATACTGTAGTTTCTCATTGGCAGTCTGTAATGCAATAGTTCGCAGTTTCACATTTTCTTCAAGGTTGTTTTTTAAACATTCTAGGTCGGCAATGTTTTTTTCATAGCGAACATGTAAACGTTCAAATTGCGCTTCAAATGTTGCTGCAAATAATGCGGAAAGTGCATATATGGTGGCAAAATATATTAAACTCGCATCGCTGTATGGCAATGTATAAAAACCAAAGATGTGCGCTAAGACAGCCGCTGAAATCACAGTTCCATAGCCCAATATCCAATACCATGCACGTGGTAAGCCCATGAGTAATGCTGCTAGAAAAGGGACAAGAAAACTCCATGAGCTACCACTTCTTGCAATGCCACCATCCAGAAAAATAGCAAACAAAACAAACATTGAGGCGATTAATAATAATTTTCTTTTGAGTGCTAACGAGATGCCATTGTTTGCAATACAAAAACAACCTATAAATAAGACAGTTCCAACGATTTCGGCAATAGCGAGCTCTACTCGACCATCAAGAAAATTAAGTAGTGAAAATATTGCAGTGGTCGGTGCAGACAAGGCTGAAATAAAAGCAATGGTTCGACATTGCAAATCATCATCTTGCGACTTTCCAGTTGTATAACCAGTAAAAAGGTGCTTCATAATATGTAAGAAGACATGATTAACGAATACTCCATGATATGATTAATTTATTTAAGATGATGGTGGAAATTTAGCAAGTTTGATGCCGATTGCTGTTAATGCTTTGCTTATTCTTGAATAGAAAGGCGCAATTTCTATATGTTAGAATGATGAAGTGACACGATGTATGGTTGAAATGTTTGATTATCTGTAGGATGGTTGATTTTTTATTGTCTGATGAAATAAAGGGGTTTGATAGTGAATGAATGGTTGTTAGCAAGCATCGTGAAAGTTGTATTTTGGCTTATTAGGTTTTTACCTGTTCGAGTGGCAGGTGCTTTGGGTGCGGGCTGTGGAGGTATTGCTTATTACCTTATACGAAGGCACCGAAGCATCGCTTTGACGAACTTAACCCGTGTTTATCCTCATGAAACGAGACAATGGCGTAGGGAAAAAGCTAGAGCTTCATTTGTAGAGTTGGGGCGTACATGTTTTGAATTTCCACATGTTTTCTTACGCTCTAAAAAGTTTTTACTCTCACGGGTGGATGTGCAAGGTGAAGAGCTTTTGCGTGATGCAATAAATCAAAAAAAAGGTGTTTTTATAGCTGCTGCGCATCATAGCAATTGGGAGTTGGGTGCATTGATGTTTTCTACGTTGGGCTATGATGCACACATTATTTATCGCCCCCTTCAAAACAAAGTTCTTGAAGCATATTTAAAACAATGCCGGGAGCGTTTTGGTACATGTATGCAGTCACGCTTGCAGGGGTTACGCTGGCTTCCTAAAACACTCAAGAATGGTGGTGCTATTGCGGTGATGATTGATCAACACATGAGTCAAGGCACACCTGTGCCATTCTTAGGGCATTTGGGTAATACAACGACCATGCCTGCGGCATTTGTGTTGCGTCAGCAAACGCCAGTCATTGGAGTAGCATTGGAGCGTAAGGGTAAAGGCTTTCATTTCACATTGCGCTTTTGGCGTGTTGATATGCCAGAGCCTGGCGAAGATAAGCAGGCCAATATGGTGCATGTGATGCAAACGATTTGCGATAGCTTTGCACCAGTGATTCATGCGCGCCCAGAATTGTGGCTTTGGTTGCATCGTCGTTGGCTTATTCTTGAGCAAGATAAGGAAATAGCCAAGGTTGTATTTGGTACGCCGTAAGTATTAGCTCATGTCTTGTTTGTTATTTTCGATATAACGCTGGTGTGTTTTATTGCTTAACTGTGTAAGATCAACCACCACCAATCCATCAATACAATTGGCGAAGTCGGGGTCAATATTAAAATCGAGGAACTGTACGCCACCAGTCTGACACATCTCTGTATATTGTTTGTAAAGTGTAGGGACAGTGCAACCCATATGTTTAAGGCTTGCTTTAAGGTGTGTGAAATCTGCTTTGTAATCTTGCCCTGAGAAATGCTGCTCAAGTTCAGGGCGTTTGTTTACGTCGATATAGTGGGGCAGCATGGCATGGGCTTTGTGTTCAGGATCACCAAAATAAAGGCTGTAAAAATAAACCAGCATATCTTTGGCAGCGATTGGGTAGCTATTGCTTATTGAAACGGGTCCTAATAAATAGCGGTATTCAGGATTGTTGCGCAGAAATGCGCCGATACCATACCAAAGATAATCTAGGCTACGTCGCCCCCAATAGCGCGGCTGCACAAAACTTCGTCCCAATTCTAGCCCGTGTTCTAAAATATCATCCATATCATCTGAGAAGTTAAATAACGTTTGAGAGTAAAGTGTCGTTTCGGACGTTTTATCATCTGATATAGCATGACATGTTGCACATAAGCGATATGCGCCGACAATTTCGAGGTCGTTTTCATCCCATAAAACCAATTGAAAGCAATGCCTATCATAACGATCAACATCGCGGCGTAAGCCTGTGCCTTCACCAGCAGCACGAAAGGCAATTTCACGCAAACGACCAATTTCGCGCATAAGGCAGCTATCTGGCTGATATGGAGCAAGGTGAATCTTTTTACCATCTTGTGTTTCGCCCAATAGTTGGCACTGCTGAATTTCTTGGCGTAATAATTGCCTGTTTTCTGGATGGGCAATGGGTGAGCATGTCTCATAAATAGGCTTTTTACCCTTCGCAATACGATACAAGTGCTTTTGAAATAGTTTGACCTTTGCTCCCTTTGGCAAAGACACACTTTGATAACTTTCAATAGGTATAAGCTCACCGATGGTGATGCCAACAGAGCGTTTTGCCTGCTTGTACATTTCGCGCACCAGCCATAATGTTGACATGGGTTTGGCTAACCATGATAAAGCATAGAAAAAAGCAGAATTTCGACCATTCACATGAATGGGTAAAATGGGTGAGTGGCTTGATATGGCAATATTGAGAAAGCCTTTGCTCCACTTGCTATCACGAATGCCTGTCGGACCTAATCGGGACACTTCACCAGCTGGAAAAATAATCACTGCGCCTTCATTTTCAAGGTGCTGATATACGGCTTTGACTTGTTTGCGTGATGTTTTGCCCGTCATATTATCTACGGGCAGGAGCAAGGATTGTATGGGTTCAATGCTAGCGAGTAATTGGTTGGTGACTGCTTTGACATCGGCACGAACTTTTCCAACCATTTTTAATAGAATAGCAGCATCAAGTGTGCCAATAGGGTGATTGGCAATAATAATCACGCGTCCACGCGATGGAATACGCTCAAGCTGATCGGCTTGAATGGTGTAAGAGAAATCAAAATAATCGAGAAGTTGATCAACAAAATCCATGCCCTTTAAATGGGGGTACTTGGCTTGAAATCGCCGTAATTCACGCTCATGAAAGAGCATCTTTAATGCGGCTCGGGCAGGGCGGGTTAGTAGCGGCGAGCTTTTTTTAAAGTTTGGAAATTGTTGGTCAATGATATGTTCGACATTTAACATCATCACTCCTCTGGATGTTCCAATAAGCGATGCTATAGAGGCTTTATGTCATCAAAGAGTCAACAATATGGCACTTATATGACAGAGATTAGGCGGGTTGATGCTTTATGCATTTTCAAGCTCTTCGCTGGTTTGCATCCAAGCTTCTTCAACTTCACCAGCTTGCTGCTCAAGCTTGCCATGCTCTAGCGTGTGTTGTTTGAGCTTATCTTTGTTGCTTGCTTCATAGATGCTGGGATCGGCGAGTTGTTCGGCTAGTTTGTCTTTTTGAGCATGTAATTTCTCAAGCTGTTTTTCGAGCTTGGCGAGTTTATCACGCAAAGGTTTGAGTTGTTTGCGGCGCTCATTATCTAAGCGGCGTTGCTCTTTTTTTGCTGCTTGGCTGTTTTCAGCAGGTTTTGTGGAAGTGGGTTGATCGCTATCATTACTTTGTTGGCTTAACCAATCGGCATAGGTATCCAAATCACCATCAAACGCCATGACTTTACCATTGGCAACCAGCCGTAAATCATCACACACACTGCGTAATAAATGCCGATCATGGGTGATAAGAATCATGGCTCCTTCAAAATCTTGTAGTGCCATAGTGAGGGCATGACGCATATCCAAATCTAAATGGTTGGTCGGCTCATCGAGCAATAAAAGATTGGGCTTTTGATAGACCAGTAATGCCAAGACCAAACGCGCTTTTTCGCCACCTGAAAAAGGTGCAATGGCATCGGTTGCCATATCATCACGAAAGGCAAAACCACCCAAGAATAAACGACATTCTTTTTCAGATGCCGATGGGTTCAGCATTTGTAAGTGTTGCACGGGGGATAGTTCGTCGTGCAATTGCTCCAATTGATGCTGGGCAAAGTAACCAATGCGTAAACCCTGCGCGGCTTCATATCTGCCAGCCAGTGGTGCAAGATCACCTGCAAGAATCTTAATCAGTGTCGATTTACCCGCACCGTTATGCCCCAATAATCCAATACGCTCACCAGGCAATAAACCCATAGTGGTCTTTTTAAGAATAACATGATCGCCATAACCCGCATCGATTTTGGTGAGCCGCAACAATGGGCTGGGTACATGGCTAGGGTTTTCAAAGGTAAAGCTAAAGGGAGAATCAACATGGGCTGGCGCAATCATCTGCATGCGCTCTAATGCCTTGATGCGGCTTTGTGCCTGTTTTGCCTTGGTTGCTTTGGCTCGAAAACGCGTGATGTAGCTGTTCATATGCTCAACTTGACGCTGTTGTTTTTCATAGGATGATTGCTGCAATGCTAATTTCTCAGCGCGAATACGTTCAAATGCTGTGTAATTACCTGTGTAAAGGGTGATGCTTTGTTGTTCAATATGAGCAACATGATTAACGCAGGTATCAAGAAAATCGCGGTCATGGGAAATAAGCATGAGTGCGCCTTGATAGTTCTTTAACCATTTTTCTAGCCAAATCACAGCCTCTAAATCCAAATGATTGGTTGGCTCATCCAAGAGCAATGCATCGGAGCGACACATCAGTGCTTGTGCCAAATTAAGCCGCATGCGCCAGCCGCCAGAGAAGCTGGAAACCATATGTTCTTCTTCGCCAGTCTTAAAACCCAAACCATGCATCAAACGTGCTGCACGTGAGGCCGCAGCATACCCATCAATGTGTGTCATGCGCTCGTGTAGCTCGGTGAGTTTTGCACCATCGTCATCGCGTTCAGCTTGTTGAATGGCTTGTTGTAAAGTCTCTAATTCGTGATCACCTTGCATCACATAGGCAATGGCGGGGCTATCAAGAGCGGGCGTTTCTTGGGCAACATGTGCCAAGGTCATATGACGATCCATATGAAATTTACCGCTATCTTCTTGCAACTCGCCTAGAATCAATGCGAAAAGTGATGATTTCCCCGTACCATTGGCACCTGTCAGTCCGATACGCTGACCTTTATGTATGGTCATGGTGAGTTGGTTGAATAATAGCTTGGCACCATGGCGTAGGCTGATGTCATTAAAATAAATCATGGTTTGCTCCGATGCATGCTGGAGCGTCCTGAGCCATAGCGTGGGTGGTTGTTTTTCTCGATTTGATGAATTTCTGAGCCGCGCAAAACCAATTCATAATGGCAGCCCTTGCATAGGCTTCCAAAACCCGAAAAAGGAAAGGTTTTAAGTCTTTGGCATTCTGGGCAAGCGCCGCGTTTGGCTTTAAAAGGTAAATATATCACGCACAGAGCAATCAATAGAAAGCTAATAAAACCAGTTAGTGGCATCACAAGTGTGAGTAGTAACGATGCCCCCCATAATGGTAGTGATAACATAATAATACGAAATGGGGCAGGGGATGCGTGGCTGGTGGCAATGGTTGTTCGAGCTTGAGGGCGACTAGATGGCATGGGGGAATGTTAATGGTTGTGGTGAAACCTTGAAAGAAGTGTGTTGATAGGCCATGCTCACTTTGTGAGTGAGGAGATATTATGGGGTTGGGAATTGTTGTTGGAATGATCCTCGGGGCATTCTTGGGGGAAGTTCCTGGTGTTGGTCTTATCTATGGTGGTGTGATTGCTTGGTTAATTTGGAGACAGGGGCAATTGGAAGCTTCTATTGAAGCTTTACAGACGCGTTTTGCTGCTTTGCAGCAGACGAAGCAGAACCATGTTGATGAGGGGGCTGTCGATGAGGATAAGAATGTAAAAGTACATGAAGCAGTTTTGCAACGTGTTGAAGCAAGCAAAGATGATGTTATGCCAGTGGTGCTGGCGCATGATACGCCTCATAAGGTAATGGATACGAGCAAGCCAGCTGCGACATTACGTAATAATACGGTTGCATGGGAAACATCAGATGGTTTGCCTAAATATATTGAGTCAATATTGGCATGGTTGATAGGTGGCAATATGTTGGTTCGGGTGGGTTCTGTATTGCTTTTTTTTGGTGCAGGTTTTTTGCTTAAATATGCTGCCGAACATTCGCAAATTAGCATTGAAGTTCGCATGTTAGGTATTGTGTTAGGGGCTTGTGTGATGTTGGGCGTAGGTTGGTATCTTCGGGTGAGTCGCCCCGTGTATGGCTTGGCATTGCAGGGTGGTGGATTGGGGCTTTTATACTTGACGATTTATGCGTCATTTCGTTTGTATGATTTATTGCAAGCTTCGCATGCGTTGATGTTGTTGGCATTGGTTGCTGGAGCAGGTGTGACGATGGCGGTGATATACAATGCGCGATGGCTGGCAATTTTATCGTTTGCAGGTGGGTTTCTTGCGCCGATTTTGGCATCGACAGGTTTAGGAAATCATGTGGCATTGTTTTCGTGGTATGCTGTACTGAATGTTGGTATTGCTATGCTAGCATGGCATAAGGCTTGGCGTAGCCTGAATTTATTGGGCATGGTGGCGACATTTATTATCACGGCTCTTTGGGGTAATCAATTTTATCAGCCTGCCTTTTTTAATTCTGTCGAGCCTTTTCTGATTGGCTTTGGCTTGTTGTATCTGATGATTGGTGTGCTGTTCAGTATTCATCGTGCAGACCCTGAACAAGAAGGGTTTGGGCGTGTGGATGCCTCAATTATTTTTGGTACGCCAGTAGGCTTCTTTTTATTGCAAATGCCATTGGTGCATGATTTTGAGCATGGTATGAGCTTATCGGCATTGCTATCGGGTTTGGTTTATTTGCCAGTGGCGTGGCTGGCATGGAAGCATGAAAATAAAACGCTGATGATTGCCTTATTATCCATTGCTGCAACCTTATTGACATTGGCCATTCCATTGGAGTTTGATGAGGCAGAAACAGCCGCTGCATGGGCTATGGAAGGGATTGGTTTATTGTGGTTGGGCTTGGTGCAACAAAGTCAGCGGGCATTATTGACAGGTTTGGCATTGCAAATATTGGCGGCAGGATGTTGGTGGTTAGGCTCGCCCATTTCCCCAGATGCTTCTTATGGCTCGGCGCTAAGCGCATTTTTAATTGCGTTATCGGGTTGGGTTTGTGTTGTACTCATACAACGAGATGAACCTTTATGGGATAAAACTTGTACGGTACTTTATGATGTAAGCGTTCAAAATATCGTGCTTGTTTTGCAATTATGGGGCTTGGCTTGGTGGTTGGGGGCAGGGCTTACAGAAATGCACCGTCATTTTCATGGGCATGAGCTTCTTATTGCTACGGTGTTATGGCTGTGCTTCTCGGCGTTTCTGACTGAATATATGGCTGTACGCTTGGCTTGGCGAATCTTTTATCGCATCAATGCAGGCTTTATATGCGTATGTCTTTTGGTGCTTATGCTGCAGCCAGCTTATGTGGAACACCCCATGCAAGATTGGGCTTGGTTGATGTGGTTGCTTGCCATCCCCACGGCTTATTGGATGCTATTTGTGGTAGATAAAGGTGTGGGTAGTGGTGATGCAAAGCAGGGCACCTCAAAAAACCTCGGTACTTCGCCAAACTTGTGCTTTTCACCCCTAGCTGCGTTGAATAAAATGGACAATAGCGATGCTATGACTCATTTTATTGCGCCTTTCTATGAGCGAAAACCAACGTCGTTTAACTCGTGCGAGGTTTTTCGAGGTGCCCAGCAGAATAGTGCTCTCCATGTGGCTGGGGTTTGTTTTGTCTTATTGTGGTTAATGTGGGAGCTGCATTGGCAGGTTTTGGAGTATATTGCAGTGCCACTTCATGTCCCTATTTGGGGTGATTTGGTGGTGGGTGCGATTGCAGTATTGGTATTACTTTTGATTGTTGTTGGTGTGAAATGCTGGCCTGTACGAATATACCAAAAGGCTTACTTTCAGGTGTCAGGCAGTATTTGTATATTGCTGATGTTGGGCTGGTTTGTGTGGATGTTAGCCAACCCCGTGGATATAAACATGCTATATATACCCTTGCTTAATCCGTTGGATATTATTATTGCATGGATGTTTGTGGTCATCTTTTATTGGTGGAAATTAGTGCAAAAGCATGAGTTGTTGTGGTTTGATATGTGGCATTTTTATAGTGTGTCGGCAGGTGTTCTTTTTATTGCCTTGAATATAGATATTGCACGTATGGTTCATCATTATCTTGGTGTGACATGGAATATTCATAGTTTAGCAAACGCTGTAGAATTTCAGGCGGCAATTTCCTTGTGTTGGAGTATCTTGGCACTGGTAATCATGGTTTGGTCAAGTCGGCGTGGGGTGCGTATATTATGGATGGCAGGAGCTGCGTTAATTGCCTTGGTGGTCTTGAAATTGTTTGTGATTGATTTATCCAACACTGGCACACTGGCTCGTATTATCTCCTTTCTGGGTGTCGGTGGGTTGCTTTTGCTTATTGGCTATTTGTCGCCTATTCCTCCTAGCCAAGATGGTGATGTGAATCAGGCAGAAAAATCACTGTGAAACTGTATTATATTCATGATCCGATGTGCAGCTGGTGCTGGGCATTTCGTCCTGTTTGGCAGCAATTGAAAAAACAATTACCAACAGCAATTGGTGTTTCGTATGTATTGGGAGGCTTGGCTCCAGATAGCCATAGCCCTATGCAGCTTGGTTTACAGCGTCAGATTCAACAACATTGGCATACGATTCAACAGCGCGTGCCGGGCACCATGTTTAACTTTGAGTTTTGGCAACACAATATACCGAGACGTTCCACTTACCCTGCCTGTCGAGCAGTGATTGCCGCAAAAGAGCAAGGGGAAATATACGAAGATGCGATGATTTTGGCGATTCAGCAAGCTTATTATTTGCAGGCGAGAAACCCTTCGGATGATGATGTGCTATTGGCATGCGCAGCATCGTTAGATTTGGATATGCAGTATTTTCAAGAGGTGTTTTATGCTGCGGCGTGCAAGCAAAAGCTTTTATCGGACATACAATTTAGCCGGCGTTTACATGTGCATGGCTTTCCTAGTCTGGTGTTGGATTGTGATGATGTGTTGCATCCCATTGATATTCATTACACGAATAGCGATAGCATATTGAGGGCTATAGAGCTGCGGGTGTAAGGTAGCCGAGTGATTTAGAACGTAAATTCAATGTATTAAAAGAAAAAAGGCACCCAAAAGGATGCCTTTTAAGAAAAAGAGTATGGTTTAAGCTGCTTTTGCAACCTTTCCAGAACGTAGGCAACGTGTACAAACACGAACCTTCTTCACTTGCCCAGAAATCAGTGCGCGAACACTTTTCAGGTTAGGTAAAAAACGACGACGAGTCGTATTGTGAGCGTGACTCACATTATTGCCGCTCATTGGACCTTTTCCGCATACTTCACAACGCTTTGCCATTGCATAACCTCCGTCAAACGCGGCGCACTGTAGGCGATTGTTGTTCATGATACAAGTAAAAAATAATGAAAAAAAATTAACATGTTATCACATCAATATTGATGAGCTTTATAAGGCTTTGAGAGCATAGGTGTCTACACAAGTTTATTGTGGTTAATATGGGTAAAATGAGTTCCATAGTTCAGGCTTAGAATATCACATAAATATGTTTTAACTTATTGATATTACTGTATAATATTTCAGTAT
>JALUXZ010000162.1 GCA_027018935.1 Mariprofundaceae bacterium | reverse complement strand
TCCGCAGGACAGCGGATTTAGACGCACTTTAGTGCGGGCTTGCCCCGAGAGCCACGGATGGCTCGAGTCAAAGAAGGGCACCTTAGCAATATGCTTGTTTCCTCCACTTACAGCTTTCAAAAGGGCGTGTGTTACTGCGCTCAACCTTTTGAAAGCTGACGTTTCGGCGCATATTGAACAAGGGCGTAAGCATGCTAGCTCATATGCTTTCCTCCGCGTCCTCTGTGCCTCTGTGGTAAAAAATGTAAAAAATAACTTTCTGAGGAAACTCTACCTAGAGCGAGTGTTTTTTGTTTTTTGGAAAAACGGTAGTTCATTCGCCAGTATTTCCCAGTTTTTGAAAGTTGAAGGTATAACCCTCCACACCATCAGAGAGTTTTAATTGTTTCTTTTCAATTGGTAAGGTTACTGCTTTAACTTTTGCATCGGATAATCGCATATGAAATTTTCCATGTGTTGGTATTTTATTTGCAACGATGTTATGGCATGGAAAGTACCAACAAAAGAACCAACAGTTTGATGGTGCTTGTTGAGTTTGGACGAGACTGATTGGGATTTTAAAAGTAAAAAAAACCTGCCGCCATAAGGGCGACAGGGCTTTCTGAGTCTGAATGAGACTATCATATGGTACGAGGGTCTGTTCCGAAAAGGCATCCTAACCTCTTGTAATCATTGATATTATTTTCCGTGTTTTTCAGAGATACCAACAAAAGTACCAACAATCTCGAATTGACTTTTTCAAATGACATTGATGCAAACAATGAATTGAATTATACCAGCGTAAGTTTATCAATACAAGGTAGCTATACAGCGCGCTATTTATTGATGTGAAAGATAAAATATAGGTTGTGCGCATAAATGCGCATTTATAACTTAATGTGCGCAAGCTTTTGTGCAAGTGAAGTGCGCATTGCTTTTTTAAGTGTGCATAATTTTTGATAAGTAGTGAAGTTGAAGTTTTTATAAGATGTTATTGAAAGCGGTTGTTGTTTGTATATGGCACAACTGTAAGTATGCTAAGCGCGGGAAATCCGACTCCGTTTCAAATCATGAGATGGGACTGGTATTTGAAGAGTTGATTCGCCGTTTTGCTGAAGGTTCGAATGAGACAGCCGGTGAGCACTTTACGCCGCGAGACATTGTTCGCCTCACCACGTCGCTGGTCTTTTTGGAAGATGATGATGTGCTCACCAAAGAAGGTATTATCCGCACCATTTACGATCCCACCGCAGGCACAGGCGGCTTTTTATCTTCGGGCATGGAATATGTACACGAATTAAACCCGAATGCTGTGATGCGCGCTTTTGGTCAGGAGTTGAATCCTGAGTCCTATGCGATCTGTAAAGCCGATATGCTGATCAAAGGGCAAGAGGTGAATAACATCAAGCTGGGCAACACCCTTTCTCAAGATCAGCTTTATGCCGACAAGTTTGATTATATGCTGTCCAATCCACCCTTTGGCGTGGATTGGAAAAAGATTGAGAAAGATATTAAGGATGAACACAGCATCAAAGGTTTTGATGGTCGCTTTGGCGCGGGTCTGCCAAGGGTGTCCGATGGTTCATTGCTCTTTTTGATGCATTTGATCAGTAAGCTTAGAGATGGTTCTCAGGGCGGTGCTCGGATTGGTATTATTCTAAACGGTTCGCCGTTGTTTACAGGTGGTGCAGGTTCAGGTGAATCAGAAATTCGCCGCTATATTTTGGAAGCGGATTTGCTGGAAGGTATTATCGCTTTGCCTACGGATATGTTTTACAACACAGGTATTGCGACCTATATCTGGATTCTTTCCAATAAAAAGTCTGATGAACGCAAAGGCAAAGTTCAACTCATCAATGGTGTGAATCTATGCAGTAAAATGCGGAAATCGCTTGGCTCGAAACGCCATGTGATGAATGAAGATGATATTGCCACTATTACTCGCAGTTTTGGTGCGTTTGAAGTGGTTGATGCGAGGGCGTTGGATAAACCTGCCGAACAGAAGAGTAATCGCGGTCGTCAGTCAGCGAATCCTAAAACTGAAGCTCCGAAAACATTTTCTAGCAAGATTTTTGATAGCCACGAGTTTGGTTACCGCCGTATCACCATTGAGCGTCCCTTGCGTGAATCCTATCAATTCAGTGATGAACGCATTGCAGGTTTAAGGTTTGCCCCCAAGCCTTTGAATGCCGCCATGGAATGGCTTTATGCAACATATGGTGACGACTGGTCAGATGGCAATGAGAGTGAATATTCATGCACAAGCCCGTCATTCCCGCGTAGGCGGGAATCCATTAACGCCACGCAGACTATAGATTCCCGCCTACGCGGGAATGACGAAAAAGTTAAGGTGTATGGGGATTTGGCAGAACATGAAGATAAAATCCGCATTCACTTCAAAGCGAACTTTAAGGAACTCAAAGAAAAACAAATCAAAGACCTGCTCAACCCCGATACGTGGCAAAGCCAGAAGCATATCATGGAGCAAGCCAAGCAACTGCAACAAGCCATTGGCAGCGAGCAACATGATGATATGAATGGTTATGATGCCGCGCTTAAAGCGACAGGCATCAAGCTCGATGCCAAAGCCAAAAAGCAAATCACCCAAGCTGTAAGCTGGAAAAATCCTGATGCCGAAAAAGTTATCAAAAAAATCCATAAGAACACGCTAGCTAATCCTATGTATGGTTTATTTGATATGGATGGGAAAACCGTTGAGTACAAAGCCGATGGCGACTTACGCGACCATGAAAATGTCGCCCTAGATCCAAGCAAACCAGTGAATGAAATCAATGAAGCCTATTTCAAAAAGGAAGTGCTGCCGCATGTGCCAGATGCTTGGGTCGATGCGAGCAAGAAAGACAGCAAAGACCAAGAAATTGGCATTGTGGGTTATGAAATCCCGTTTAATCGTCACTTTTACGTCTATCAACCACCAAGAGACTTGGAAGAGATTGATGCGGAGCTGGATGCAGTTAGCAAAGAGATTATGGCATTGCTGCAAGAGGTGCATTCGTGAACTTGAAACAGAATGACTACAAGGTATGGCTTGGTGAGCTAAAACAGAAGTTTCAGCAAACACAGTTAAAAGCTGCCGTTCAAGTTAACTCAACCCTTCTTGAGTTTTATTGGTCTTTGGGCAAAGATATTGTTGAAAAACAAGCTGATTCAACTTGGGGTAGTGGTTTTTTAAAGCAGTTAAGCCATGATCTCATGCTTGAGTTCCCTGATGTTAAAGGTTTTTCTAAACGGAACCTAGAGCAAATTCGGCGCTGGTATCTGTTTTGGACTGAAGAGGGGGCAATTGCGAAGCAGCCTGCTGCGCAATTGATGCAGATTCCCTGGTGGCACAATGTGGTGATTGTGAGTAAATGCAATACTTGGGCTGAAGCCCTCTATTATGTGCAACAAATACAGCTGAATGGTTGGAGCCGCAGTGTGCTCACCCATCAAGTTGAGAGCGGCTTATGGCAACGCGAAGGCAAAGCCATTAATAACTTTGAATCCACCCTACCAGCCATACAATCCGACCTTGCCCAACAAACCCTTAAAGACCCTTATGTGTTTGATTTTTTAACTTTAAGCAAAGATTACAACGAGCGCGAACTGGAACAAAACCTAGTCAAACATATCACCGCCTTTTTATTGGAGCTGGGTGCAGGCTTTGCTTATGTGGGTAAACAAGTCCCCCTGCAAGTCGGCGAGCGAGACTTCTTCCTTGATCTGCTGTTTTACCATATTCATTTACACTGCTATGTGGTGATTGAACTCAAAACCACCGATTTTGAACCCGAACATGCAGGCAAACTCAATTTTTACATCAAAGCCGTGGATGAAATCTTACGCAAGGAAGGCGATGCGGCGACCATTGGCATCTTATTGTGCAAAGACAAAGATAAATTGGTGGCAGAATATGCCTTGAGCGACATCAACAAACCCATCGGCGTTTCCGCCTACCAACTCACCCAATCCTTGCCTGAAAATCTACAATCCCAATTGCCAAGCATTGAAGATATTGAACAAGAATTGGCGGGGGCATTATGAAATATCAGACTTATCCAGAGTATAAGGATTCTGGGGTTGAGTGGCTTGGAAAAGTGCCAAGTAATTGGAGTGTGAAAAGAATCAGTTATGTTTCTTTACTACAAAGTGGTGATTCTATTGTTTCAGAACAAATAAAAAGTGAAGGGAAATATCCCGTTTATGGAGGTAATGGGTTAAGAGGATATACTGATAATTATAATCATGAAGGGCATTATATTTTAATTGGTAGGCAGGGTGCTTTGTGTGGCAACATCAATTATGGGCATGGGAATTTTTGGGCTTCTGAACATGCAGTTGTCGTTCATCCATTGGTTCAGCTGAATACTTTTTTTTTAGGCGAAACATTGAGAGCAATGAATCTTAATCAGTATAATGTTTCAGCAGCCCAGCCAGGTTTAGCAGTTGCCAATATTACATGTTTAAAAATCCCATTTCCCCCAGTCCTTGAACAAAAAAAAATCGCCAACTTCCTTGACCACGAAACCGCCAAAATAGATACCCTGATTGAAAAACAACAACAGCTTATCAAACTGCTCAAAGAAAAACGCCAAGCTGTCATCAGCCATGCCGTCACCAAAGGCCTAAACCCTGATGCCCCCATGAAAGATTCAGGCATCGAATGGCTAGGTGAAGTCCCTGCTCATTGGATAGTTAAGAGACTTAAACATATTTCACCTAAAGTAGGTGTAGGTTTAGTCATCAACCCATCAACTTATACAAGAGATGAGGGAGTATATTTTATATTTGGTGGTGATGTTAAAGAATATCATTTTGATTTATCCAAAACTCGTAGAATATCCTCGGATGATAGCGACAGTTTGTTACCATCAAGACTAAACCACAGTGATTTAGTTTCTGTTCGCGTTGGTTATCCTGGAATCACGGCTGTAGTACCAAAAGAACTCGAAGGTTCAAATTGCGCGTCAGTAATTGTAATTAGGAAAGGGGACTACAACTCAGATTGGCTTTGCGCAGCCATGAACTCTTGGGTGGGCAGGCAGCAGGTAGACTTGGTTTCTTATGGCGCAGCACAAAAACAATATAATGTTGCTGATGCAATTGAGTTCATCTTTCCAGTGCCTCCAAAAGATGAACAGGATGAGATTGCTCATTATGTTGAATCTAGGTTAAACTGTTTCAACCAGCTGATTGAAAAAACAAAGCAGCAGATAAAACTACTCCAAGAACGCCGCACAGCACTTATTTCCGCTGCGGTGACTGGCAAGATTGATGTGAGAAGCATCAATGTCTAATAAATCGATTCATGACTTGATGAAACTAAGTGCTTTATCGTCTTTAGCATTTCAAGAATCAGCAACGATGAAATCCATACGAGAAATGACACAGGTTAGTCAGTTGGCGACAGCATCATTTCAAGAGTCTGCGTCAATGAAAGCCATGCGAAACATGGTGAAGACTAGTCAGTTGGCGACCTTTGCGTTCGAAGAATCAGCATCGATGAAGGCTGTGCGAGAAATGGCGCAAGCTAGTCAGTTGGTATTTCAAGAGTCAGCATCGATGAGGGTTATGCGCGAAATGATGCAAGGCAGTCAGTTGGCATCTCTAGCATTTCAAGAATCAGCGGCGATGAAGGCAGTGCGTGAAATAATTGATTCTCAGTCTTTAGCTGACCTTGCAGGACTATCCTCATTGAAAGCTGCATTTCAATTAGAAAATTCACCTTTTCCCAGCAGTACATTATCAGCTTATGGAGTAGCAACTGCTAACTTAGAAAGTGTTAATGAAGAAATATTAGAGATTGATTCTGAATTGAATGATGAAGTTTCTTCGGCAACTGATTTCAATCAACTTTCAGAGAAATCAAAACGCATATTATCATATATATTCCACATATACATTTTACCAATGCTTTTCCTAGCACTTGGGGTGTGTATTTCTGCCTTATATGGTGACGAACTTCGAATGGCATTAGAGTCAGTTTCAACCTCATCGGAGGTTCGCTCTTTTACCCGCAATGCAAAAATAAAGTTTGATAGAGTGGCTCTTGCAAGTTTTCGAGTGACGACAGCGAATTCACTAAAGCTTAGAAAATCCCCAAATATGAGTGCTGAGACAATTGATTTTCTTCCGTTAGGAACCTTAGTTGAGGTGATTGAGAGGTCTAACCGCTCATGGCTATTTGTAGAAGTTGAGATGGATGGTGAATTTATACAGGGATGGGTATCCCGAAAATATACCGTATATTTCAAATAGGTGTGAGAAGCTTGGAGGTTAACTAAATGGAACATACTCATATTATACAGGCTTCAGATTTAGATGCTTATGCAAATAGAAGGGATAGCCA
This sequence comes from Mariprofundaceae bacterium, assembly GCA_027018935.1. Taxonomy (GTDB): domain Bacteria; phylum Pseudomonadota; class Zetaproteobacteria; order Mariprofundales; family Mariprofundaceae. The sequence continues at coordinate 4,679 of JALUXZ010000162.1, read as the reverse complement.
AGGGGTGATTCCTGAATTGGTTTATTGGCTTGTGAAACAGTCTGTTTCTAATATATCTGTATGTCGAATCCCATATGGTGATGCTGTGAACCAGCCTGGGTTGGATGGTTTAGTGGAAACAGACGAGTTCTTTTTGGAGTTTGTTCCAGATGGTATCTCCTATTGGGAAATTGGAACTGGAAACAACCCTCAAGTTAAAGCGACTAAAGACTTTGGAAAACGCACGAAAGATACACCAGATGATCAGCGAGCTGAATCTACATTTGTATTTGTAACCCCAAGGTCAAGTGGGGCTGATGGCTGGGATGAACCAACGCAAACACGATGGCTGCGGCGTAGGCAGGAGAATGGCTGGAAAAAGATTAGAATTATAGATGGAGTGAAACTAGCTGATTGGCTTAGAGAATTTCCTGCAATTGGGCAATGGATGGCCAAGAAAATTGGGCTCTCCCCCAGTCTTGGTGGACTATCTACGCCTGCAGAGCATTGGGAAACAATTCAGGCGCAAGTCGATCAGTCTGACCCTCCATTGCCAGTACAAATTTTCGTCGCAGGAAGAGATAATGCATGTGCTGCTCTACAAGCATTATTTGAAGGGAAGTCGCAACGATTATTTCTTTTTGCCGAAAGCCCAAAAGATGTTGAAGATTTTGTTGCTGGTTATATTAAGTCACTTGATTCCGAAACTGAACGTGCCTTTTGTAATCGGTGTCTTTTCATAAGTGAAGAAGATGCTTGGCGGTCAATTGTTACAACTAGGCAGTCTCATGTTCTTGTGGCTGATCCAAAACTTGGTTTGGATTCAGAAAGTGCGGATTTGCAAACATTGGCTACTCGGAATGGGCACTCAGTAATAATACCTCTTTGTGGAGCATGGTCTGGAGATAATCCAGAGGTCATTAAGTTGCGAAGTCCATCTCAATCAACTCTTGAGAAAATATTAAGTGAAAGCGGCTATTCACCAGTCCGAGCTCGAGAATTGGCAAGTGTGGGAGCTAATAGGTTATCTGCTCTAAGACGACATCTACTGGGGCTAGGGGCAGTACCAGTCTATGGTTCATGGGAAAATGCAAGGTTGCTTTCTCAAGCAGGGATGATTGGAAAGTGGGATGGTAACAATCAAACTGATAAAGAGGCTATAACGGCTCTATTGGGAAAAGAATATGGGGGGTGGATTGAGCTAATTAGATCTGATGCGTTACGCTCAGACACTCCCCTGATCCAGAAAAATGAGAAGTGGAGAATGGTTGCTCGTGGTGAAGCGTGGAATGCACTTGGCAACCGGCTGTCAGATGATGATCTTAATCAATTTCAGCAGTTAGCATGCAGGGTTCTGGGTGAATATGACCCTAAGTTTGATCTTCCAAAAGAAGAACGGTATGCAGCTAGCATTCATGGAAAGCTACTGACACATTCAACTAATCTCCGAGAGGGGGTTGCTGAAACATTGGCTCTACTTGGCAGTAGACCAAAGGCTCTGTCTTCTTGTTCGCAAGGAAAAGCTGAAACTACTGCCCTATTAACTGTAAGGCATCTATTAAAAGATGCTGACTGGGGCCGCTGGGTGAGTTTAGAGCACCTTTTACCATTGCTGGCAGAAGCTGCTCCAGATGAATTTCTTGATTCCGTTGAATCATCGTTGGAGAGAGTTGAAGACAGCCCATTCCATCAAGTGTTTGCTCAAGAAGGAAGCGCTGGTGTTGGTGGTTGGAACTATATTAGTGGACTACTTTGGGCATTAGAAACGCTGGCATGGCATCCTGATTACCTAACTCGAGTTACCCTCATCTTGGGGGAACTGGCTTCGATTGACCCGGGAGGCAATTGGTCTAACAGGCCTGCAAATTCGCTTGCTGACATTTTTCTTCCTTGGCATCTACAAACGTCTGCTTCTATCGACAAAAGGAAGGTTGCAATCCAAACCCTTTTGCAAGAACAGCCGGAAATAGGTTGGAATCTGTTGATTGCACTGCTTCCACATAGCCATGGAGTTACTTCAGGGTGCCATCGTCCGGCTTGGAGAAACCTTATTTCTATAGATTGGAATGATAACATTACGGATCAAGAGTATTGGGATCAAACATCAATTTATACTGATATGGCAGTTGGACTTGCCAAATCAAGCGTAGGTAAGCTCTGTGTATTGATAGAGCACATGCCTGATTTACCCAAACCTGCGTTTGATAATATACTCTTACATTTAAAATCAGATGATGTAATCAGTTTATCTGAATATGATCGCATGGCGTTGTGGGAGGCATTGAGTGACTTGGTTAGAAAGTATCGAAAGTTTTCTCATACTGAGTGGGCTATACCTAGTGAAATTTTAGATAAGGTAGATGAAGCCGTTAATGTTTTATCTCCTCAGAAAGCAGAATTACGATTTCACCACCTATTTAGCGATCGAGATTTCGATTTGTATGATGACAATGAGGATTATGAAGAGCAGCGAAAGTTATTAGATAAGAGACGGCAAAATGCGCTACAAGAAATATTGGACTCCGGTGGTGTTGAATCTGCCATGGAGTTTGCAAACAATGTTTCTTCACCGCATCAAGTAGGTCATGCACTTGGAAATATTACGATTGAATCAGTTGAGGTAGATATTTTACCAAAACTCTTAGCAAGTGCGGATGAGGTTCAGAAAATTTTAATCCGAAGTTACGTTTCAGCGAAATTTTGGAAAGAAGGCTGGCCTTGGGCAGATTACATATTAAGTGATGACTGGAACGCTAGTCAAAAATCTTCTTTTCTAGTGCTTCTACCCTTTGACCCAGAGGTTTGGTCTCGTGCTGAAAAACATCTTGGGAGTGAAGAAAAGCAATATTGGATAAATGCAGATGTGTACCCTTGGGGCACTGACTTCGATTACACTACGGCCATCGAAAAACTTATTTCACATGGTCGAGCTTTTGCTGCAATCCGCTGCCTCGGAAGGTCTGGCGCTAAGGATGATACAATTAATGTAGGACTAGCTGAACGAGCTCTTCTTGCTGTTCTTAGCTCTGAGCATTTGAGCGCAGACTTCGATCGCGAAGCTACTATTGAGGTGATCACTAAGCTTCAAAATAGCCCGTCTGCAAACTCAGATATTCTTTTTAAGATTGAATGGAATTTTCTACCCTTATTAGACCAATTCTCGAGGGGCGTTCCTAAGACTCTTGAAGACAGATTGGCCTCAAACCCTACTTTTTTCTGCGAAGTTCTAAGTTATGCATTTCGATCTAAGAACGATGAAGATAATGATGAGGAGCCCACAGAAGAGCAGCGCGATCTGGCGAAGAATTCATATAAACTTTTAAGTGAATGGAAAACTATTCCTGGACAACATGTGGATGCTCCTTTTGATGACTCAGCATTTTCATCTTGGCTCACAGAGGTAAAGAGAATTACAACAGGAAGTGGTCACCTTGAGGTTGCACTCAGCATGTTTGGACAAGTTTTGACCTATGCCCCTAAGGATGAGGGTGGTCTATGGATTCATAAGGCTGTGGCTCAAGCTCTGAATGAAAAGTGGGCAGATAGAATGCGTAATGGCTTCACTACCGCGCTTTTCAATCAAAGAGGCGCACATGGTTTTTCTTCTGGCAAAGCGGAGCGTGAGTTAGCTCGGGTAAATAATGAAAAAGCAGAAGCTCTTGAAGCAAATGGCTTTGTTAGGTTTGCAACTTCAATGCGCGAATTTGCAAATCGTTACGAGCGCGATGCGGAGAAAGAGTCGCAAAGAGATCCTTTTGAAGATTAGAGGAACGAATTCAGGTCAGGTCAAGCTAGAAAAGCAGCAGATTTTTTCTAGGTCAAAGCAAGTTAAATATTATTAGTAACGGTTCATAGTTGAAGTGGTTGCATTCAGGCAGCATTTATTGCCGAGAATTGTCATCTATATAAACCAACTCCAATCCTTTGGAGGCACTTTGGTATTCACAAGCTTACTATTGGAAGAGGTCTTGAATTGTTTTAATGGACTAAATGCCATCAACCATGGGTGAAATACAGTATTTTCCAATCGTTAAATGCGTCTGAAATGTATGCGCACAGTTTTTGATTATGCTGCATATTGAGTCTGTCCAAAAATATTATCGAACAACTTGGTTTTAGCCTTCTGTAATTGCTTCCATGCGTCAAGGTCTGATTGTTTCATGGCTATTTCATCCATGTTATCAAATGACATTTCAGGCTTTAGAAACTGCTGTGCATCTGGCAGTGATTTTAACTTTTCATAGGGCGTTTTCATGTCAGTTTGTTTGTAGTATTTTTTCTGTTTTCCTTTGCTATTCACTTCAATGCTAGTACATCAACCAGTTTAAAATGTCGGATAAAGGCGGCTTAGTTTAATTCTTGCATCTTCGGTGGTAAATCGCCACTTCATATCACTTTTGATTGAATTTCTGTTGTTTGTCCATGCTGTCACTTCTTGTGTTAAATAATCTCTATCGCCCATTCGTTCTCGCATGCATTGCCGGGATAACAAACTGAATTCAATTTCCGCCATATTAAGCCAGCTTCCATGATTTATGTTTAATTGTACAGACTTATTTGACTGGTTGATGTACTAGGGAAGTGGCATGGGTGATGAAAATTCACACATGGGTTTAAGTATGTTTGATTGAAGTGATCCATGGTTTCAGCATGTTTTTGTGGAATATGGATATAGCCAAATGTCTTACGTACAACGGAGT
>JALUXZ010000161.1 GCA_027018935.1 Mariprofundaceae bacterium | reverse complement strand
GTATGAAATCCTCTCCGAAATTAACGATATGATGGAAGGGGTAGACTATAAAACCGCTTTGTTTGTTTCTAATCATGAAGTAGAGGAGAAATAATATGGAAATTACAGATAAGGAAGAGGCACTGGTAATTTCAGCCAAAGAGGTGCTAAAGAAGAATGAGTGGCTATTTCCTGTAGCTATTTTGGTGATGGCAATATTTGGATATTGGACTGATATTGGTGATAAAAGCAATGCATCACATATGGATAGCCGTATTCAAGTAGATGTGCGTGCGGTCATTGGCAGCAAAGCCGATACCTTGAATAAATCAGAGCTTTCAAGAATCTATTTGGAAAACAGTGTTCAGAATGAGAGCGCAGGCTATGAAATGGTTTGGGCAACATCTTGTAGTAGTGCAAATGTTCGAGTGGCGGGCTTGGATGAGTTGATGATGAAAAAATTAAACCCAGCCATCACAAGTTTAAATAATAAATATGGCAAGGCTGAATATAAAACTATTGACCGCATCTTTGGGCAGCGAGCCTATTCAGTTTGTACCATGTATGATGTTGACCTTAATGAAACACAAAAATATGCATTGAGTAACCTTCGCAGTGAGAATAATGACTTTCGCTGTTTAACTCCACTTCGCCGTGTTTGCTCGATGGTGTTGATGTAAGAGTTTTAAAGTCTCTAGTTTTAGATTTTCTTTGAAACCTGACGTTTCGGCACATCTTGAACAGGGATAATGTTGCCTTCATATGTATCTCTCTCTGCGCCCCTTGGTGGAAAAAATGTAACAAACGACTTTTTGAGGAAGCTCTATATAAAACGATTCCCGTTAATATTTGAGAAAATCACCCCTCATCTCAACTTTCTCCCTTCAATGGGAGAAGGGGGCTTGGAAGTATGCTGAATAGATACATTTTTTTATTGCTATGCTATGTGTCATAGAACAGGCAAGGATTGCCGAATACGCTGAATAGCTGATAAATTAAGTTCGGCTGTGATGATGCCTTCGCTATCAGGAAGCTCGGTGATAATCTCACCCCAAGGGTCAACAATCATACTATGACCATAAGTTTTCCGACCATCACTATGTGTGCCGCATTGTGCGGCAGCGAGAATATAACATTGATTTTCAATAGCACGGGCGCGTAATAATATCTCCCAATGGGCTTTTCCCGTTGGCACGGTAAATGCAGCAGCAACAGTGAGTATATTGCAGCCTTGAGAGCTATAATGGCGATAAAGTTCGGGGAAACGCAAGTCATAACAAATGGAGACACCTGCTTGCCAATGATCATTGATATTGACTACAACAGGATTTTTCCCTGCTTCAATAGTTGCTGATTCCTGCCAGCTTTCCGTGTCTAAATTAGCATCGAATAGATGCATTTTATCATAGTGAGCGTGTTGACTGCCATCGGGGGCGAAGATAAAACAACGATTGTGTAATTTATCGCCATGCTCGGTAGGAAAGAGACTGGACCCTGCGATAATCCATAATTGATGTTGCTTGGCTTTTTCTGATAAAAAATGAAATATTACATGTGATTTTTCGGAATTTCTTAGCTTTTCTTGATGATTTCGTGTCATAAATGAGAAAGTTTCAGGTAAAAGAACCAGTTTTGAACCACTTTCGGCAGCTTGTTTTAAGAAGATTTCTACTTTAGCAAGATTGCTTTCAACATCATGGTTGGAACACATTTGAATGCAACTGACTTGCATTGTTTTGGGCATTAGCGCGGTTCCAAGGTGATAATTTGTTGATTGTGATCAATACTCATTTTATAAGCATTTAAGAAGCTCATGCCGAGCAGCCCAAGGTTTGGATCAGGTGAAACTTGTTGAATGGCAGCACGCACACCTTTTTGATGTAATTGATTAATGTGTAAGCTGGAAATATTCACCATATAACTTTGTGTTGCACCATTGGCTGTTTGTAAGGTGATTGTTTTAGCATTTTTTGTAGATATATGGGCTCTTTTGGCAACATTTGGCGGGATAATTACCAAAGATGCACCTGTATCTACAACAAACTGCATGTTAATATTATTGACTCGCCCCTGTACAATCATGCTGCCGTTTTTATCTTGGTATTTAATGCGCATGGCATTGCGTTTAAGATTGAATGCAGGGTTGGAAATGCCTGTCATATTTTTCAAATGCTGTTTTTGGGAGCCTGCAACAGGTTTATCTGAAAAGTGTACTTTACCGTATTTATCAGTCCATTTATAAATCTCTGCTTGTGCCATAAAAGGCAGAAGAAGGCATAGAATAAGTAACTTACGCAAAACGGCCAATACCACGAAGCACACCTAGGTTTGCACGGCTATCCAATACAGGAACGAGTTTATCACTCGTGCAAGTCATGAGTGTCATCATACCAGGTCCATGACCAGCAAGTGGAGAGTCAGAATGAATCACTACACCAATGGTGATTGAGCCTTTGCGATAGGTTCGTCCATAACGGTTATCATGATCAAGCACGGCAACAAAATCACCGAAACGTAGTTTGTCTAAGCTGAATTCTTTCATCACAGACTCATCATGGCAGAGAATATCATAATCACCCGTAGTCACAGATAATGCGCCGATGCCACTGCCCATCGCATAACCTGGAACCATGACATTGACAGGCACTTCGATTTTTCCATCTTCTCGCTCTTTTAAACCCCATTGTTCAAGTAATACAGGGTCAAGGTTATAGATATATACATCATCATGATCGATAAATTTTAGCCCTTGCCCATGACCTTTAACCAAGAATTTATCATCGCAAGTCAGCTTATCCAAGATGCTATCAGGGAAGTCGAGCATCAAATGATCCACACCGCCATGATGACCAAGCACTGTGCCAGTTTCGCCTTTGGCTTCACCAGAAATCACACGCACCTGATTGCCGCAACAGGACATAAACTGATAACCAGAAGCACACTTCTTATTTTTATGATCGAGCGTGCTGGAAACACCTGATTCAATATGTTCACCAGCCCAGCCAAATACTGAATCGCCGACTTTAACATTGTAAGTAATGCCGCCAGTCGATGGCCAAGAAAATATTTCACCATCACTGCCAACTTCAAACGGTGCCCATTGATGAGCTGGTGCAACACCGCCTTGTACTGCGGTCACGACTAATTGATCTTTATTGGTTTTTAGGCTCATATTGTTTCGCTCGCAAGTTTATTTTTATCTTTTCCAAATTCACGTTTTAGATAACAGGCCATCTGCTTCTCTGTATCTTGTCCTGCCTTTAATCTAATGTCATTTGTAAGTTGACCTGACCATTCTTTCACAATCATTTTTACTTATTTGTCCTTTTTCTGAATGATTTCATATTCTTTCTGAATAATATGCTTGAATGTCTCATCAATGTCACTCCATGCTAATACATCGACCATGATAGGCAGGTCAGACTCGGATAAAGCTTCTTTGATATTAAAAAGTTGCAGTGTTTTTAATGGGTTGTCGTTGACAATGACCAAATCAAGGTCTGAAAATTTTTTCAGATTTCGACCATGCACCCTTGAACCAAATACCCAAACATCATATTCAGGAACATATTGTTTTAGAATATCTTGAACAATATTTAAGTTGCTGGATTCAAGGTGCATTATGATTTTTCTTGCATGTGTTGTAACAGTGAGGGAACAGTCGTTGCGAATGTTAATGCTGCATCAAATGCTTTCTTAGCGTTATCTTCGTTGTAGGTGTGAACAGATATATTCCGCGCTTCTATGAATAAGAACCAAGTTTGAGGGTCATCAATTAAACCTTGGCGTGAAGCGAGGCGAAACAAATCTTTTTTTGTCAGTGGGTCAGCATCGGCAGGGCTGATATAAAGTCGAATCCAACGCTGTAACATTTTCCAAGACATCTCGAAGGTATATTCAAAGCGTTGAATAACTGAATCACGCAAGACATCTTTTAGGGCAGCATCATGTTTGTGTAAGTCATAAATATGGATACCTTCTTGTAATGACTTTATGGCTTTCTGTAGCTGGCTGTAATCAAGTGTGTCCACAGTTACTCCTTCACATAATGCAAAAACTTACTCATTCGACCTGCATTGATACCACGTTGCTCGAATTTTGTAAAAATACGCCCTTCATCACGATTAACATAACCACCTTTGCCAGCAATATTGGTGAGACCAGAAGTGTTATCCAAAATATCACGCATCCAATCGGCAAGCTCTTCAATATCTGATGCCAGTTGAATGAATCCACCTGGTTTTAATCGGCTGACCATCATGTTTGCCATATCTTTTTGAATAATGCGGCGTTTATGGTGGCGCGCTTTTGGCCAAGGATCGGGGTGGTTAACGATAATGCCATCGAGTTGTTCTGGTTCGACTTGATGCTCTAAGACATATTGGGCTGGTAGTTGTGTAATGCGGCTACGCTCAATCACACCTGCATCTTCAAGTCTGCCAACTGCTTTTGCTACGCCAGGCAAATAGATTTCAACACCCACTACAATCCAATCAGGGTTGTTTTGGGCGGTATAAACCAAAAAATCACCATTACCAAAACCAATTTCCATCACAATGGGTGAGCCTGTTGGAATATTGGTATCATTTAAAGTTGTGTCTTTTGGCAAGCCAATTTTAGGTAACCATTTAAGTAAGCGTGCTTCTTGACCATCGGTTACAAAGCCATTTTTACGCCCATGGGTACGCATTTCTTGTTGGGAAAACTGATCTCGGAACTCTTTGGATAAACGCATGAGCGAACGATACCAATATTTAAGCGATAATCGACGCTCTAATTTCATCAGCCTTAGTTTCACCACAAAGTTTGGCAACAAGTCGCAGTGAGAATTCAACAGCCGTACCAGCACCACGGCTGGTAATCAGAAAATCATCTTCGACAACATTATCATCCATATATACAGATGAAGGCTGCAATGCTTCCATATCGGCTTGGCAGGCAGGGTAGGCGGTAACATTCATACCAGCGGTAATGCCATACGCAGCCAAAGCGGTAGGAGCAGCGCAAATAGCGGCAATAGATTTTCTCTCAGCGCGTAAACGCTCAACGACTGCTTTAACATTGGCATCATCACGCAATAAATGGGCATTGGGCAAGCCGCCTGGTAATACAATCATATCCCAAGCATCATGCATCACATCATCCAAGCTGGCATCGGCTTGGATGGTGATATTTGAGCGACCTTGAACGCTTTGACCCTTGAGGCTAGCCGTGGTGACTGCAATATCAGCCCGCCTTAAAATATCGACAATGGCGACAAATTCAATTTCTTCAACACCTTCTGTGAAAGGAACTAGAACTTTGTGCATGGTACTCTCCGTGGTCGGATATTTGCTGTTCATTTAGCCAATTATGCATTGTTTACTGATTCAGGTTGCCAGTTTTGGATGTCATGAGTGTATTCGGATACTTCTTTTAATTTTTCCACATCTGGGATGAATACTCCCATATTGGATGTCTTAAGATGCTCCAGCCAACCACCCAGAAATTGCAAATAGGTATTATTCATAAGCTCTTCTTTTAAGGTAGCTTGCTCACCAATATAATCCGCACTTGAGGCAATTTCTCCGCGCACAGCAATATCTAGATTACCAATAATTTTACTATTATTGGCATCCATCGCCTTAAATTGACCCGCAGTATTAAGATAAATAAGCCATGCAGTCCCTGGTTCAAGTGATGCGGTGGTTTGAATCATTTGAGCCTTGTCAGGTATAGGCGCGACCGAAAGACGGTGTAGCACGGCATGCGCAAATGTGCCTCGCATGAGGAAATCGAACATACCTGCTTTATCTTTGGCAACCAAGCCACGTTCTTTATCTTTTTGCATGCGTCTGCCAGCCCAGTCTTCGGCAATCTGTTTATTACTCAAACGAGCATCATTTTCTTGCAGAGGCTCTGCATAGATGCATGTGCGCCAAGTATCATCAGATTGTAAGCGCCATGCTTTATCTGCTGCGGGTGAAAGGGCATCAATAGAGAAAATAATTTTCATGCTTGAGCCTGCTTCTCAATCACTGGATTGCCACTATGGGGGTCAATGCGTAATGAAATATCACCATGCAATAAATGCAATAAATCTTCACCAACCAACTCGCGTCGCCAACCTTGCAAACAGGCAATGTCGGGTTCTGGAAGTTTGCGTTGTTTGCCCCATGAAGCCAATTCTGCAAGCTCACCTTTACTACTTAAAATAGTTCCAGAAATATCCCCAGCTTCAGCTTTAAGGCGGAGTAGGGTATCGAGAAGTTCCAATCGCAGATCGGTACCTGTGGTATGATGATTGCGCTTGTGTGGTTTGGGCCATTGCTCTTCAGGCGTATTTTTACCTTTTTTCCACACACGTATTAAATCGTCACCAAAACGGCGGACTACACCTTGTGGCAGGCCACGAATGCGCTTAAGGATTTCATGATCCAATTCATCTCGACGAGCAATTTCGAGCAATGGTTCATCGGCAATAAGCCTGCGGCGGGGAAGATTGCGCTGCTTGGCTTGCTCTTCTCGCCAGCCTGCTAATTCGCGCAGTACAGCCAAGGCACGACTTTTGAGTTTATTTACACCTTTTACGCGCCACAAAAGAGCATTTTTATCTTCTTGATAGGTGGCGATGTCACACAGCTTTGCTTGCTCTTCATCAAGCCATGCAAGGCGACCGCGTGCTTCAAGAGATTCGCTTAAATGTTGGTAAATAGGCATCAACCAAATCACATCATCAGCAGCGTATTCAAGTTGTTTTTGACGCAAAGGGCGAGACATCCAATCACTAAAAGATTCTTGCTTGGCAAGCTCCTTCTTGGCAATACGTTGGACAAGGTTGCCAAAGCCGATTTGTTGACCCAAACCAAGTAATGCGGCTGCAACTTGTGAATCAAAAAGTGGTAACGGCAGTTTGCCAGATTCTTTTAATATAATTTCCATATCTTGTCTGGCTGCATGGAAAACTTTTAAGATATTTGGATCGCAAAGTACATTCCAAAGCTCTGTTAAATCGTTTAACTTGATGGGATCAATAATCCAACATTGACCATTGCCATAAATTTGCAGCAGTGCAAATTCTGGATAGTAGGTGGTTTCACGGTGAAATTCGGTATCCACAGCCAATACTTTGCATTGTTTAAGTTCTTCGCATGTGTGGGCTAATGTTTCTGGCGTATCAATATAAGTGTATGAATCTTTAGACATCAGCACAGGCTAAAAGTTGGACTGCTTTTGAGCAATCAATTGTTTTTCAATAAGGTCAACTTAAGACTATTCATCTTGAATGGGAAAAAGTGGTGCCCGGAGCCGGAATCGAACCGGCACGGTCGCAATGACCGAGGGATTTTAAGTCCCTTGTGTCTACCAGTTTCACCATCCGGGCATACAAAGGTTGTCATCAAATTCAAGGTGGAGGCAGGGGCGAGAATCGAACTCGCGAATAAAGGATTTGCAATCCTCCGCCGTACCACTGAGCCACCCTGCCATTCTACCAAGAAATAAAAAGGGGTCACTAGGACCCCTTTAATTTGGAGCGGGTAACCGGGCTCGAACCGGTGACCTCGACCTTGGCAAGGTCGCGCTCTACCAACTGAGCTATACCCGCTGAACGACGCGAACTTTAGCGGCGAGACTGACCTTGTCAACAGTGTAGTTGTATTTTTTTTAAACCTGTAGTTCTTTAAAAATTTTAAGGTAATAGTATGAAGCAAGAATACTAAATTACATGCTAATAATTTCTTTGTAGTGTAAGCAGATTAAGTGCTTTTGTATGTTCATCAAGCTATCTGTTTTTCGAGGTGCCCTCTAATATGGGACGGGTTTATTTTTGTTTTCTAGTCATATCAATCATATAGTCGACAGCAGCCTGCACTCTTCCATTGGCACACGCATCACATCCACCTTTGGCGGGCATGTCGCCGCTACCACGAATAGCTACTTCATAGAGCTTATTGCGCCCTTGATCGAGCAATACATCCCAAATGTGCTTATCTGTGTTTGGAGCACCCATAATTTGGTTGGCGTGGCACATTTTACAGTTTGATTGATATAGCTTTTTACCTTCCTCGATACTAAAGTTCCTATTCAATGCCACCTCTACTTTAGGTGGGCTGCTACGTACAGATTTCAAATAATCCGCAATAGCCGAAATATCATACTGATTTAGGTAGCGAAGACTATTGTGTTCGACACCCTGCATTGGTCCTCCAAGTTGAGCGTGCGTTGGCTTTTCATTGCGCAAGAAAATATTTGCGACATCTTTATTGGCTAAATGATGTAAACCTTGTGAAGTTATATTGGGTGCATAATAACCTTCAACAAAAGCACCTGCGAGATAATGAGCAGTTTCGGGAACACCAAAATAATTTAATTTTGAGTGGCATAAGGCACAATGCCCTGGCCCTTCAACAATAAAAGCTCCTCTGTTTCTTAGTTTAGAGGCTCTGACATCTACTTTGAACGACTCTTTGTTGAACGTAAAGAACAGCAAGCGCCAGCCAATTTGCAATATGCGATAGTTAAATGGCCAATTCATCTCCTGCTTGTGGTTTTGTTGCTGGACAGCCGGGATAACATCCAGATATGCTTTAATATCAAGAATGTCTTGTTTACTCATTTTATTGAAGTAATTATAGGGAAATACTGGATAATAATAGGATCCATTGGGTGCGATGCCTTCACGTACAGCCTTTACAAAGTCTTGATCACTCCAGTTGCCAATACCCGTTGTTTTGTCTGGTGTAATATTTGGAGCATACAAAGAGCCAAATGGCGTATCTATTTTTAAACCGCCAGCAAAGGCTTTGCCGTGTTCTGACTCATTGGTGTGGCAGGTAAAGCAGTCTGCCATTTTGACTAGGTACTCCCCATGCTTGATTTGTTTTGCAGAATGTTTTGATGTTGCCAAATGAAGTTTTGGATAACCAGACTCGCTGGCTACAATGTTTATTGGGTTAGCCAGTGCTTGTCCAGCATGCCAAATAAAGATACTTAGCATAATAATAGATATCCTTGTAAGCTGTCTGTATGGCATATTAGCAATCATTAGCGATGGTTTTCGGATTGATTAATGTCATCTTTGATATGATTTGGTTCATCGGCTTCTAGGTAGGCTTCCTCTACTTGAGATAGATCGACTTCATCAAAGCCGTTAATCATAGGGGTGATATGTTGTATAAGGCTGCCTCCAATAGTCAGCATATATAGGTGAATAATTAGAAAAAGAATCAGTGCAAAAGCTGCTAATGTATGGGTGAATGCAACCGCTGCTGGAAAATTAAGCAAACCTGACCATGAGCCGCCAAGAACGATATAAAGATAAATTAAACCTGATATCCACACCATTGGAAAGATTACTATTTTTAAACCAAGGTAAGCAGCAGCCTGTAAGGGGTTATGCTTGCGCCAAAATGCCTTGTGGTATGGATGATGTTCCCCCTGAAATATGCCATAGGAATAAAAACGGATAATACGCCAGAGTCCTTGTTTGGTTGGCATATAATGTCTCCAGTTACTGGTTGTAAATAACCAGAATGTGGCAAATGCCCATAATACTAAAAGCCCAATAGCCACGATATTATGGATGGTTGCGGCTGTCTCAAAGCTGATCAGTGTATGAGTTCCATGAATGCGAAGGCCTGTAAATAATAGTGTTAGAATAGCTCCAGCTTGTAGCCAGTGCCATAGCCGCTCAAAACGGGTATAAATCATAATGCGATGCATGCTCATGACTTCTTCCTCCTTACAGCTGCAAATAGACGTATCAGCATATGCAGTAAGATTCCACTACCCGTAAGAGCAATGACAAGCCAAGCTGTTTTATCCAGCCATGTAAAATGATGATGTCCTGCTATATATATGCCCTTAATTTCGTTTAACCGACCATCTGTAGCATGACACTCCATGCATGCAACCGCCTTTTCTTTGGGGGCAACCATATGAGTTGTTGGCCAATAGGAATATGTTTTGATAAAACCGACCTCACCACTGAATGGTTTGTTTGCATCTTTCATACCACGGGCAATTGCCTTTTTAAGCTTGAAGTTACCCCAAAAAGACTCATCGTCATTGCCCCATAAGTGTGTATATACTAAGTTATTGTATTTTTTATCATATTGCAGCCAAGTTACCATACGTTTGAATGGCCAGATACGTGAAGCCGCATCATTGGCAGAGCCTTCCAGATGGTTGATGTCCACGGGCTTTGTTGGGTCAAAGTGTGTATCCACTGTGGTATAAGTATTTACGCCATTATACCAAGCATAATATGGTACAATATTTTCACCATTTTTGAAATTCCCCTTGATTGACCAGTAGGTTTCTCGTTTTTTCCCATTTCCCTGGGTATAATTTTCTTCCATAAAACCCAAGCCCTTTTTGGTGCGACCAGCGGTGCGCCAATCCCAGAAGGTACGTGTTGCCACACCTCCACGGGCAAAGCTTGGTATATGACACGCCTGACAAGCTACCCGTTTGACATGGGTGTTCAGGGTCAAATGTTTTATTGAATCTTTTGGATGCGGCTCCAGCCCGTGACAAGACTCACATGATGTGGCAACCCTGCGAAAACCTGGCTTACCTGTGCCTTTTAAATCACGAGCCAACCCCTGATAGCGACTACCAGACCACTGGTGATTTTTGGTTACATGGCAAGCGGTACAAGCAAAGTTTTGTCCGTCTGGGGACATATGTATATCCACATCTTTCGTTGGATTGGCCATGATTGAAGATAGGTCACCATGTTTTACGTTATCACCACCGCCACCATTAAAATGGCAGGATCCACAGTTAGAGCGCCTTGGTAGTCCGACATTCTGTGCAACATGTTCCCATTGGATAGGTTTCTTGCCTGCAAATAAAATCGAACAGGCAGGACTTCCCTTTGTGGGTGGTAAACGATAATAGCTACCTGTTGTATCATGACAAACGAGGCAATCAATTTGACTCTGTTTTTTCGGTAATTTAAAGTTTTTTGCCCCATAACTAATATGACACTGGGCACACATACCTTCGTTACCACGGGCATTTGAACAAAAATTATTGATCAGATGTTCTTTGCCGAGCAGTTGCCCAGTCTTTTTATTGTGATAAGACCAAGTCCAATGAATATTTTTCTGTATCTGTTTGCCAGCTTGATTATGACAGGAGAGGCAAGCTTTGGTGACTTCCGGACCACTGTTGAATTTTTGTTGCAAGGCTTTGAATTGGCTATGATTCGCTGTTGTATTGATTGGGTTTGCCGTTTTTTCTATAGTATGGGTTTCTGAGCTCTGAGCGTCAGTAGCAAAAACCATCATACCTGAAAAACATGTTATCAATAGGGACACTTGCAGATATTGTAAGCACCGTTCCATTACAACCTCCTAGCGTTGCTTATTTTCACAGCTGTTTAGTTAAACTAAACGCTCCTCTTATTTGCCCAAGTTTATAATATCTTGCCTGATCTTGCGGGTAGTATTTCTTCAATGCAGCAACAACATCAGGTTTAAGATTCTCACCATGACATAATAGGCAAACTGGGGTGACTGATTGAGCCTTCATAAACTGGTAAGTCCCATTTTCTATTCGGCTTGCCTGCATGGTTGAAGGTGATTTTCCGTCAGCTTGGTCACGGTTAAATTGTTGCAAGATAGACTTCTCCCAACTATTGGGTATGGCAGTGTGATGATTGCGAGCTTTTAAACTGACCCGTTTGATTGACCAGCCAGTTTGTTTGCTTAACTGTGTAGTCAGTAGAGGGGCTGCTTTTGAACAGGTTTCAATGGCATAAGCAGGACCGCCATGTTGTAGTGCTTGTTTTAATTGTGGTTTCAGCGTGTTTGCAAATTGTTGTATGATAGAGGTGGCTTCTTTTTGTAATGCTACTTGTTGTTTAATATCAATGGATGTTTTGCTTGCACAGGCAGAAAAAGATAAAATTACAAAAAGGCAGCCTATGACTTTGAATAACATAAAACCTCCAAATTTATGAGTGAATTATAATACTCACAAAATATAAGGTACATTAAAGATACATCTAATGAGCTTGTCAACTAAAAATATTATGAGCAGGGCAGTAGGTTCATTGTATTGTCAATTAGAGTTCCCTCAACCCGCATGATTCACAGATACTATCGGGCACATCGAAAAACTCGGTACTTCGCCAAACTTGTACTTTTCACCCCTAGGGAGGTGCTGATTAACTCAATGCATGGTGTCTATGCGCTCAAAATTACCAACGCCAGCGTTGGCAAACTTAGCAATAGCGGTGCTATTACTTGCGCTTGCCGTCTTGGGGTTGAAAATTTTGAATCGCATATCCACCCATCCAGAATTAACCAGCACATCCCTACAGGCTTTTTTATTATCTTATTGTTTGTTGTTGTTTTATAGTGCCCGCATGAAACAACCTTACCAATTTTATGCTGTGGTTCTGCCTGGGCTAGAGTCATTAGCAGTACAAGAACTTACATCACTTTCAGCGCATAATATTCAGGCTGGGCAGGGCGGTGTTCGCTTTGCTGGCACACTGGACACGCTTTATCGTGTGAGTCTAAGGGCGCGCTGCATGACCCGCATTCAGGTGCGTGTGGGTAAGTGTCATGCCATGATGTTGGCTGAATTGCAGCATCATGTAGCAAACATGGCGTGGGAGCGTTTTCTTCCCAAGGGTTGTAAGGTTGTGGTGCAAGCCAGTGCTGAGAAATCGAAACTGATGCATACCGATAAGATTGCCGAGCATGTATTGGCAGGTATCAAAGATGCTTTGGGCAAACGTTTGGATAAAGAAGATGGCCGCGAGCAGCAGGTATATGTGCATATCAATAATAACCGTTGTGATATTCGTGTTGATGCATCGGGTGAACGCTTGGATCGACGTGGTTATCGTTTGGCATCTGCCAAAGCTCCGATGCGCGAGACATTGGCGGCAGCAGTGGTGCAGTGGATGGATTGGAAGTCAGATGAAGCTTTGCTTGTACCCATGTGCGGCTCTGGTACGTTAGCCATTGAAGCGGCATTGATGGGGCGTAAAATGGCTCCCAATATCCAGCATGATTTTCCATTTAAAGATTGGGATATATTCAAAGAAAAAGCTTGGCTGCGTGTGTTAGAAAAAACATCGGCGATGGCGCAGGATGCTTTGGCTAATAAAATAGACGTATCTGATATTCATGTCGGTGCGTTGACTGCCTGCAAAGAGAATGCAGAGCGAGCTGGTGTATTGGCAGATTTGCATGTGCAGCAGCAGGATGTGCAAAAACTAAAACCAGCCAAAGATGCAAAGGCTGGGCTTATGATTTGTAATCCGCCGTATGGCTTACGTATTGAGATGGATGGCATACAATTTTACCGTGAGTTAGGGCATGTATTGCGTGATTCTTTTGTCGGTTGGCGGGTAGCAGTAATGTGCCCTGACTGGAAGCATGAAAAGGCTTTATCCTTACCTGTGCGCCGTCGTTTACGTGTGAAACATGGCGGTTTGTGGCTGGATGTGTTGGATGTGTCCAGCAATGATGTGTGGAGTAAAGGCGAAGTACCGTAAGCATGCGTTCTAAAAATTCAAATAAAAGTAAAAAGTCAGCACAAAAAGTAGCACAAGCTTCTACAAAACCATCATGGCAGGACACAGATTCTGCTGTTTGGTTATGGGTATTAGCACCACTTGTTTTGTTTGTTTTTATGTTGAATGTTCGTTTGTTTCCAATGATTGCACCAAATGAAGAACCCAAATGGGCAGTGCTAACTTTGTGTGGTGTATGGATGGGATTGGCTGCCTTATGGGTATTATGGCGGCGTTCTACGTTACCTGAATGGTCGCTTTCATGGTCTGGTTTGGCTTTGTTATTGTTCTATGTGTTATTAGCCATAGGTGCTTTTATTGGCCCCAATCAAACGGAGGGTTTGATCCGTTTTTCTTTTTGGTTGAGTGCCCTAGGCGTATTTTTAACCGTCTGTTGGGCATGGCGAAATATAGCATCATTTCAAGCTGTTTGGGCGTGGTTGATTACGCTAGGCAGTTTTGTTTTCTCCTTTCGATATTGGCAGAGCTATATTCTAGATTATGGTACACCGAATTATAATGTAAGTGTGCTTTTTTCACCCATCGGACATGTGAATTTTACAGGCGATGTGTTGGTTGTGTTGCTGCCTGTATTGATTTATTTACTTGTTACACAAAGTCATGCTGTGCTGCGAATTTTGAATTGGTTTTCAGTAACTACGATTATTGCTGTGTTATTGGTTGCTTCAGGTCGTGGTGCTTTAGGCGGTATGACTTTGGCAGTCGTGGTGTTATTGGTATTGTGCTTACGCCATCGAACTTGGATATTGGCTCAAAACTGGAAGTTGCCTGCATGCTATTTTCCAGTAATTTTATTGTTAAGTTCATGTGTAGTTTCTGTGTTTATTTATGAAATGCTGCCTTACCATTACCGTGATCTGGTACGTGTTTCAGGGACAGTGGAATCAGCAATAGATATGCAGGTGAAAACTTTGAGCGGTAATGTTGTTCAGCCGCCATTAGCAGATATGTGGAATGCCTTAAAACCAGTGCTTGGGGCTCGAACGCCCATGTATGCATCGGCAACAGCTATGGCATTAGAGAAACCTTTGCTGGGGCAGGGAACAGGTAGCTTTTTTGCGATTTATCCAAGCTTTAGCAATCATTTTCCAGATTTCCGAGATCCCTTAAGTAACGCACGAACCTTTACAACAAATCCACATAATATTGTATTGCAAATTGCGACCCAACAAGGGTTGATAGCCACAATATTATTTATGGGTTTATTGCTGTTTTTTTGGTGGCGATTATTTATTTCTGTTTGGCGAGAGTGGGATATATGGCAAGCAACAGGTGTTGCAGCGATTACAGCAGCACTGTTTGATGCGATGTTTAACCATGTGTTTTTTAATCCTGCTAGTATGTTTGTATTTGCATTGTTTGCAGCTTGTTGGTGGGCAGCATTAAAGCCCATGCCTAATGTGATGAAATTACCTGCTTTGCCTGTTGTAGCATTGAAACCCGTAATATTAACATTGTTGCTAGGTTTGATGTTGTTAAGTATTTGGCCAACACGCTGGGTGATTTCTGAATGGTATGCAGGCTCGGCGATGTCTCATGTTCGTCAGCCTTCTGTGGCAAGTCTTGAGTATGAAAAAGCCTATACTTGGGATAAAGATAATTTCCGTGCTGTATTTGGTGTGGCTGAAATAGCATATCGACAAAAGCGTTATGATGATGCCATTGCTTATTTGCAACACTTTGAAGTGATTTACCCTTATAATCCACCAGCTTTGAATTTATTGGGTGCAGCATATTTGATGAAAGGGGATTATCAGCAAGGTATTGCGACTTTTAAGCGTGCTATTGCCATTTTGCCTGATTTTAAAATGGCAAAGCAGAACGTGATGCGGGCACAAGCATTGCTTCGCCAGCAACAGTTGCAGCATTAAGTTATAAAAATAGCTTTAACGCAGGGTTATTCGATTCATTGACCCATGTGTAACCTAGGGTTAATAGAAAACCTTCAAATGCCTGTTGGTCATGTTTGGGAACTTCAACACCGACCAAGACACGACCAAATGCCGCACCATGATTGCGATAATGAAACAATGATATATTCCAACGTCCTGCAATGCAGGTGAGAAAATCTAATAGGGCAGCAGGACGCTCTGGAAATTCAAAACGATAAAGCTGTTCATTTTGAACCTCGGTCGATTTGCCGCCGACCATGTGTCGCATATGTAGTTTTGCTACCTCATTATCCATTAAATCAATGACGGGATATTGATGTTTTTCAAGTAAATTTTGAATGTCTTGACGCTCTTGCTCGCATGCCACAGCAATACCAACAAATACATAGGCTTGTTTGCGGCTAGACAGGCGGTAATTAAATTCAGTGATAGGGCGATCACCCAATAATTTACAAAAGGTTAAAAAACTGCCTGGTTTTTCATCAATGGTGACCGCAAACAATGCTTCACGACGCTCACCCATTTCAGAGCGTTCGGCAACATGGCGCAAACGATCAAAATTCATGTTGGCACCGCTGTTGATGCAAGCAATCACTTGCCCGCGCAATGCATGCTCACGCACATATTTTTTCATGCCAGCCACAGCCAAGGCTCCCGCAGGCTCTACAACGGAGCGATCTTCATCGTAAATATCTTTAATTGCAGCACAAATTTCATCGGTATCAACAAGGATAATATCATCAACATAACGCTGAACCAAATCAAAGGTATGCGTGCCAACTTTTTTAACGGCAACACCATCGGCAAAAATACCGACTTGTTCAAGAGTGACCAACTCACCTGCTTTAATCGAATCGTGCATGGCAGCAGAATCGACAGGCTCAACACCGATAATGCGAGTATTAGGCGTAATTTGTTTCAAATATGTGGCAATGCCAGCAATCAGACCGCCACCACCAATAGGTACAAAGATATAATCCAAATCTGAAGGTGCTTGGCGTAGAATTTCAGCCGCAATGGTGCCTTGCCCAGCAATCACCAAAGGATCATCGTATGGGTGAATATAAGTCATGCCCGTTTGTTGGCATAGTTCGTTGGCATGGGCACTGGCATCGGAATAAGAATCGCCAAAAAGCACAACATTTGCGCCATATGATTCAACAGCTTTAACTTTAATTTCAGGGGTGGTGCGTGGCATAACAATGGTAGCTTTGATGGCAAGTTTCTTCGCAGACAAGGCAACACCTTGGGCATGGTTGCCAGCCGATGCGCAAATAACGCCATTTTGCCGTTCAGTATCGCTTAAATTGGCAATTTTATTGTAGGCACCGCGTAGTTTGAATGAGAAAACAGGCTGTAAATCTTCACGTTTTATCAATACTTCATTGCTCAGACGTGCGGAAAGCTTGGGGGCAAGCTCCAGTGGCGTTTCTTTGGCAATGTCATAGACACGTGCGTGTTCGATGGCTTCAAGGTAGAACTTCGGCATGGGCAATCTTCTACCATGAGAATGAATGAAATCAAAATTGTTGAGCAATTGGATCGTGGTTTGGCATATGCCGAAGCATGTTTTGAGACATTTCGGGTGCTCGATGGTCATATATTTCAACAAGCTGAACATCAGCAGCGTTTGAAATATGCTTTGGAAAGCTATGGTCTCATCTGCACAGATAACGAGCTGGAAAACTGCTTTAAAGAGGCTATTTCCGCCGCAAATATACAGGGCAATGATATGTTGGTGCGCATGACAGTATCAGGTGGCGATGCAGCTTGGGGCTTGTTGGTAAAAAATACGCAGCCACATGTTCAAATACAAATGATGCCATCTGCAAATAGGTATCCGTTGCATTTGCAATCGGTGATTTGGCCATTCCCTTTGCGCGAAAAGAAGGTGAAATATACCGCTGATTATGCGGAGAGTTTGCGTGCCATTCAGCAATGGGGTCTTGATAATCCTATGCAAGCATTGATTGGCTCAGATAGTGGCAATGTTTTGAGTACACTCACTGCAAATATAGCGATATATCGACAAGGGCAGTGGTTTACACCGCAAGGCTTGGGAATTTTATCGGGTGTTGTGCGGCATTTTTTATTGCAACAAGGCGTGTTATTTGAATCAGTGTGTCCTATGGCATGGTTGGATGATTGTGAGGCGGTTGCTTGTATGAATAGCGGCGTGTTTGTGCAGCCTGTGGCATCATTAAATGGTCGAGGTTTAGATGTAAATCATCCTGCTATGAGTAAATTGTTTTCTGCTTTTAAAGGCATGTCAGGTGTACCAACTCTGGGAGTGTTGAACCGTGAATAATTGGCTGAAAATATTTTTGCTGTTGGGTGCCCTGCTTTTGGGCGGTATGGCATGGATGTGGCAACAGCTTTATGCCAAGAGCCCCGTGAGTGAAGTATCGCTGGTGGTTTCTTCTGGTGCATCATCGCATAGGATTGCTAATAGCCTACAAAAACAAGGTGTGATTGATTCGGCATGGCTATTTCGTTTGGCAGCGCGTTTGGCAGGCACTGCGACACAAATTAAAGCTGGGGAATATGTATTTTCTGGTGAGATGAGTGTGGTAGATGTACTTGATAAGCTGGTGGCTGGAGATGTGGTGTTACATCATGTGACAGTGCCAGAAGGTTTGCGAACACAGGAAATATTGCAGATATTGGCAAATCATACAGGGGACTCACTGGCTGATTGGCAGTCAGCACTCAAGCTTATTTTAAAGAATGATGAGCAAGAAGGGCGGCTACTTCCAGAAACCTATACCTATAGCAAACCGATACGCCCCAAAGAGATATTAATGAGCATGGTGCAGGCTCAAAAGAAAATTCTAAAAGAAATGAAGCCTGAATCAGTACAACGGTTACGTATTATTGCCTCGATTATTGAAAAAGAGACATCGTTGGATAAGGAGCGTCCGCTTGTTTCAGCCGCGATTCATAATCGTTTACGCTTGGGTATGCGTTTGCAAATGGATCCAACGGTTATTTATGGTATATGGAAACGCGATGGTGTGTTTTCAGGGAATATTCAGCGTAAAGATTTAAAAACGGATACGCCTTGGAATACGTATACGCGCAAGGGTTTACCTCCCACACCTATTTGTAATCCTGGCGCGGCAAGCTTGCGTGCCGCTGCGAATCCTGCGGATGTGAGTTATGTCTATTTTGTTGCCGATGGTAGTGGTGGTCATGCGTTTGCTTCGACATTGGCAGAGCATCAAGCCAATGTGAAGAAATGGGTCAAGCTTGAGAGAAAAATGAATCGAAAACAAAGCGTAGAGCAAAAAATAAATGAACGACTATGATGTATGGGTGATAGAGTTGGACGTGCCGCCGAGTCGGGCGTTGATATTGCAAGCATGGTTATTGGGTGAAGATGGTTTGGGTGTGATTCGTTGTTTTGCTAGTAAGTCAGATACAGATGCTGAGAAAAGAAAACAACAGTTTTGGACAACTGTATGCCAAAGAGAAGATGCGCTTGATTGGTTGAAGCAGTTACCAGAGTTTTTTGCAGTGACAGGTGAATGGTTATGGAGGGACGATGGCTAATATGGGTCATTTGATTAGCTTTGAAGGTGGTGATGGTTGCGGGAAAAGCACGCAATTAAAGCTGACCGCAGATTGGTTGAGACAGCAGGGCAAGGATGTGCTTGAAACACGCCAGCCAGGTGCGACACCTTTGGGTATGGAGATTCGCTGTTTGTTGTTATCAGGTGAATTTGTGCCTGTGCCCGAGTGTGAGTTGTTATTGTTTTTGGCGGATAGAGCGCAACATGTGCAAACAGTCATCAAGCCTGCATTGGCAAATGGGCAATGGGTATTGTGTGATCGTTATTCAGATTCAACACTGGCTTATCAGTTGGCGGCGCGTGGTTTGGCTGAAGGTGTGGATTTAAAACCCATGCTGGCATTTGCCGAAGCAGGTTGTACACCGCAGCAAACATTTTGGTTGGATGTGCCTGCGGAAATAGCTTTAAAACGGGTGCGTGCGCGCACCGATATGGGAGCAGAAAGTACACGTTTGGATGAAGAGGCATTATCTTTTCATGAGCGGGTACATGCGGCATTTATAGATATTTGTAAGCAATACCCTGAGCGTATGGTACGCGTAGATGCTGGGATTCAGATTGAAGAAATTCAGAGTAATATTCAAAACTATCTTGAGGATTTATTGGCAGCATGAATGATAAAGTATTAGGGCATGCGGATACTGCTCAGCGGTTTGAAACATTGATGCAGCAAAAAAAAATGCCTCATGCATGGTTGTTACACGGTTTGCGTGGTGTGGGTAAGGCGATGTTGGCGCAAAGCTTGGCAGCATCGTATTTGTGTGAATCGCTGACAAATCATGGTGCTGCCTGTGGGCAATGCCATAGCTGCCACATGTTGGCTGGGGATTCGCATCCTGATTTTATGCAGATGGGTATTTTATGGGATGAAAAGAAAAAGAAATTTTATCGTGATATTAGTGTGGCTCAGGTGCGTGATGCTTTATCATTTTTATCGCTTTCAGGCATGCAAAGTCAGCGGCGTGTATTGCTGTTGGATGATGCAGATGCCATGAATAACCAAGCTGCTAATGCGCTGCTTAAAGGTTTGGAAGAGCCTTCTGCGGGTAGTTTGTTGTTGATTGTTTGTCATGATCTCACCCGTTTGCCTGCAACCATTCGTTCACGGTGTATGTTGGAGCATTGCGCACCTTTGCATGAAGACGATATGCAGCAAGCACTTCAAGTCATGGACTTATCTGAGAATGTGGCATCATTGGCAAAGGAGCTTGCACAAGGTTGCCCTGGTCATGTTGCAATTTTGCAGGATGATGATGTGGCGCAAGCATGTTTGCAGTGGCATCAACAAGTTACGGATATATCGCGTGCAGATATTGGTATGATGTCTGATTTTTTACAGAAGCATATTCAAATAATCCCGCATGATTTAATCATAGCTATATTGATGTTGCCATTGCAGAAAGAATTACAACAAGCAAGCTCTTCATATGATAGGAAACAACATGTTTTTGATTCAGCACAAGCATTATTGGCATGGCCTGCCGAAGTTGTTCGTCATAGTTTAAGGCCTGTACCAGCCTTAATTTCGCGGATATTGGATATGCGCTCTGCTTTAAAAGCGCAGTAGGATGTTAATTGCTATTGTTGTCAGTATTAGACTGGCAAGACATATAAGCACTGATGCTGGATAATGTAGAGACAGTATAAGGAACAAGCATGGTCAAAGCAGACTTTAGCCAGTCAACAGTGGTCATCTCTCCAGCAACAATGGTGTCACCATGGTTAATCATCACCAGTACGGGACCTACAATCAATGCAAAACGTGTTGCGGTGCGTATAACAGCAGGTTGTTTGGCAATGTTTAGACGATGTTTCATGGCTTAAGGCTATTTAAAGTTGCTGAAGCTTCGAGTTTTTCTTCTATTTTTGCTAGAAGTGCATGAACTTGTAATGGTTTTCGTAATGTATCGCAGTTTTCAATGGAGGCAGCAGCATCCAATTCTGTTTGCTCACCATAACCTGTTTGGAAAACAATGGGGATGGTGCTGTTGATA
Source organism: Mariprofundaceae bacterium (assembly GCA_027018935.1). Lineage (GTDB taxonomy): Bacteria > Pseudomonadota > Zetaproteobacteria > Mariprofundales > Mariprofundaceae. The sequence goes on along the minus strand of JALUXZ010000161.1, from coordinate 29,665 downwards.
TTACGAATTTCCTTGGCTGCAGCCACCCCGCCCATAATAGGCATGACAACATCCATAATAATGATGGCAATATCAGCTTGATTCGCCGTAAAAATATCCACAGCTTCTTGCCCATTTCCTGCTTGAAAAGTTTTAAATCCAGATTCTTTGAGAATTTCATCCAGTACACTGCGTAAAGGCTCATCATCATCAACGAGTAAGATGGACTGCCCTCTGCCTTGGTCAAATTTGCTTTCATTGGCAATAAGTTGAAGCTCAGATGTTTTGTGCTTGGGGATATAAATGGATATGGTAGTGCCTACACCGAGTCCGCTCTCGACAGCAATTAGTCCATGGTGATTTTGAACCGCTCCATAGACCATGGCAAGCCCTAGACCAGTACCTTCTCCAACAGTTTTAGTGGTAAAAAATGGGTCGAATATCTTATCGATATGTTTTTGTGCAATACCATAACCATTATCCTGGCAACGCAAACACTGCCATTCCCCTTTGCTATGTACTCCCGTATAATTTAATAGCATCTCTGGGGTGGGGTTTTCTTGATTTAAGGTTAGGCTTATTTTAGGACTCACAACATTGCGCACGGCATCTTTGGCATTGTTGACCAAACTTAGAATTACTTGCTGTAATTGATGCAGGTTGCCTTGTATATAGGATTCATTTACATCGGATGAATAATCCAATGTAAACTGAATATTTTCAGGTAAACTATTCTCTGCAAGCTTGGTTGCCTCCTTTAAGAATGCCAACATATTCATGGTATTCATATCAGGACTATCTTGGCGTGAAAAGGTTAACATTTGTTGAATCATGCTAGCCCCATGGTGTACAGCCTTTTCCATGGTCTGGATGCGCGACATACCTTTTTCATCATCTTGCATCTTTTTGCGCATTAAATAGAGGTTGCCAAGGATGGTGGCTAGAAGATTATTAAAATCATGGGCGATACCACCTACCATAATTGCCACAGCTTCCATTTTTTGAGCTTGCATAATTTTATGTTGTAGTGCTTCATCAGTTGTTAAATCTTCATGCACAGCTACAAAATGTGTAATTTTCTGTTGTGTGTTAAACATAGGAGCAATGGACATATAAACAGGGAAAATTGTGCCATCTTTATGTTTATTCATAATTCGCCCAGACCATGACTGCCCACTTTTAAGCGTCTGCCACAGGTGTTGATAAAACTCTTTGGACTGTTGATGGCTATTTAAAATAGCTGGCGTTTTACCCAAGACTTCTTGTGCTGTATAACCCATGATACGTGTGAAGCTTTGGTTCGCATATTGAATGATACCATTCGGATCTGTGATAAAGATACTCTCTTGAATGGTATTAATGGTTTTCTTTAGTAGCTGAGATTCTAACTCGGCTTTTTTGCGCTTGGAAATATCACGAAATACGGATATAACCACTGTTTTTCCTTGATGTTTGCTGATACTACAGCTCATTTCTACCCAAATGGTCTTACCATCATGGCGTATTAATCGCTCTTCGATAGCTGCAAACTTGTTGCTTGGATTTTGCTGGAGGTTATCCATATGCTGGTGAATCCCTGCTTGAGAATCTGGGTGTATAAATTCCATAAACGGTAATTCGACAATATTATGTTTAGAATCCCAAGCAAGTAGTTCAAGTGAGGCTGGATTGGCAAAAAGGATATGGTCTCGGTGATGAATTATAACGGCTTCTGGCATGGCGTATATCAATTGTTGATAACATTTTTCGGTATCAGTGGATACGTCAGGCTGAGGTTTGCTAGCATGTTGCAATGATTTCCCAGATAGGCTGTCGATAAGACGTGCTAGCGTTAACAGACCCTCAAATTCACCATGCTGATTGATAACAACAAGCTGACGACGCTGATGATCAAAGAGAAAGTCGAATGCCGCTTGTAATGGCATGCTAAGCTCAAGCTGAGCAATAGAGCTGGATGGTATATGGTTTGCCTGTATGAGTGTTTGAGAATCAATGTTTTTCTGTTGAATCAGAGAAATATCATTTTCATGAAGTAAACCCAATGGTTTATCACCTTGCATGACAATGATTGCATGGGAATCTTGTTCAGCGATAAGTTGATAGGCACGCTCCAGTGAGTCGCCAACTTGAATAGTCGCAACATTTCGTAACAGTATATCTATAACACTTACAGCCATTCATTTCACCCCTATATCAGTATTATATTCTAATTGTATGCTGACAACCCAACTTCATTTCTTTGAAGTATTAGACTTTGTGAACTTGGCTATTTGCTTCCTGCAGCGCTCTAACTCCTACATCCTTGCAGTCGTATGGTAGTAGGTATTATGAATGTTATTTCGCAATACACTACGATTGTTCAGGCACTCTTTAACGATAGCTTAAGTTCAACAGACTCTTAGAAAAATGTCAATTTTGATGCAACTTACCATTAGTAATTCAATGCTTAGATGCAATCAAACAAAGTCATTTCCGCTTCCAGCATAGCACAAATTTTAGAAATGTTAGCATCGTTATAAGTCTATGAAAAAATGTGTTGTTTTTTTCAAGGTGAAATAACGCTACACTTGCCCAACTTCTATCCGTAAAGGTTTTTATTTGCATGCAGCCATACTATGTTACAACGCCAATTTATTATGTGAATGATGAGCCGCACCTGGGTCATATGTACACCACTATTGCAGCTGATGTATTGGCTCGCCACGAACGCTTATCGGGCAAAGATGTTTTTTTCTTAACAGGTACAGATGAGCATGGTCAAAAAGTGCAGCAGGCAGCAGAAGCACGTGAAATAGAGCCGATTGCATTGGCGGATAAGGTTGTAGAACGGTATGAAAGTCTATGGCCTGAGTTATCCATTTCAAATGATGATTTTATTCGTACCAGTTCAGAGCGGCACCACAAAGCTGTGCAAGCCATGTGGCGACGCTTGGAAAATGCAGGTGCGATTTATAAAGATTTTTATGAAGATTGGTATTGTGTGCCGTGCGAAACATATTGGACAGAAACCCAGCTTAAAGAAGCCGAATGTTGGGATTCACATAACTGCCCAGATTGCCAACGTGATGTTGAAAAGATTCAAGAAGAGTCGTATTTCTTTCGTTTAAGTGCATTTCAAGATCAATTGATTACCTATATTAAAGAAAACCCTGATTTTATTGCGCCTGAATCACGTCGTAATGAAGTGCTCAGTTTTGTGGAAGGCGGTTTGCGTGATCTATCTGTTTCTCGGACTACCTTTTCATGGGGAATCCCTGTTCCTGGTGATGAAAAACATGTGATTTATGTGTGGATTGATGCGCTGACCAATTATCTTACAGCTGCAGGTTTTCCAGAGCAGGAAAATCCAAAATATTGGCCAGCTGATGTGCATTTGATTGGCAAAGATATTCTGCGTTTTCATGCGGTGTATTGGCCGTGTATGTTGATGGCAGCAGGTTTGCCTTTGCCTAAACGTATTTTTGCGCATGGTTGGTGGACTGTGGAAGGCGAAAAAATGTCCAAATCCAAGGGTAATGCCTTGCGGCCTGCGGATTTGCTTGAAAAGTATGATGCTGATGTATTGCGTTATTTCTTGTTACGCGAAGTACCATTTGGTCAGGATGGTGATTTTTCTGTGGATTCACTGAAAAGCCGTTATAACTCAGAGCTTGCCAATGATGTGGGTAATTTGCTCAATCGCTCTTTGGCAATGCTTAAGAAATATAACGGTAGTGTGCTTGGTGAAACAGGCGAAGAATTGGATATGGATCGTGCTTTGATTGCTGATGTGGATGCTATGCAGCGCGAGGTTGACGAGTTATTGAACCGTCAGGCATTTCATTTGGCATTGGAACGTGTGAATCAAGTTGTCAAACATGGTAACCGTTATGTGGAAGATAATGCGCCTTGGGGTTTGGCAAAAGCGGGGGATACAGCACGATTGAATACAGTATTGTATCATTTGATTGAAACATTGCGTTTGGTAGCTATTCAATTATCACCCTTTATGCCTGAAAAAATGGCGGATATGCTGACCCAAATTCTGAATAAAGATGTGAAAATTGATGCTTTAAGATTATTGGATTGTGCTGGCTGGGGGCAATTGAAAGTAGGGCATACATGCCAATCACCTGCACCAGTCTTCCCGAGAATGGAGTAACAACAGCGTGCCGAAGAAATTTGCGCAACGTTGGATGCCGAATCAAAAAACGATTCGGGAGCATAAATCGTTGCGCTGTTTTGGATGCCTATTACAAAACCCTGCACTCTGGCATTTAAATAGACATTCTCTGGCAAAAGCATTTCTTGTAGGGCTTTTTTGCGCCATGTTACCCATACCATTTCAAATGATTGTGGCTGCTGCAGGAGCAATTTGGTTGCATGCGAATTTACCTGTATCAGTGGCATTGGTTTGGTTAACCAATCCGTTGACCATGCCGCCAATCTTTTATTTAGCATATAAAGTGGGCGGATGGATATTATTATTGCCAGAAAATGACTTTCATTTTGAAGCATCGTTTGATTGGGCAATGCATAGTATGTTATTGATTTGGCAGCCTTTCTTGTTGGGTTGTTTGGTACTGGGTTTGTTATCAGGCATATTGGGTTATATCGCCGTTCAATGGTCATGGCGGATGACGGTCATGCGCCGCTGGGAAAAACGTCATAAGTCATGATGCCATCTGCTGATACACGTTTGGCAGTGGAGGAGTCGGTTCATCAGTATCGCAATCATTTCAATATAGATGGGATAACGTCATCACCTTGGCTGCCTGTACCAGGTGGCAGTATCAATCAAACCTATCGAGTTAATCTTGGTCAGAGTTTTCTATTCATTAAACTTCATCAAGCCAAATATATCTCTATGTTTGAAGCGGAAGCGACGGGTTTGCAGGCTTTATGTGATGCGGCAGTTATTCGCGTGCCAGAAGTATATGCATGTGCGTGTGATGATACGCATAGCTGGTTGGTGATGGAGTATATCGCGCTTAGCCCACATAATGGGGCATCTGAAAAACGCTTTGCAGAGCAGCTAGCTTCTATGCATGCTTGCATGGGCGAATCGTTTGGTTGGTTTTGTGATAATACCATTGGTTCGACCCCTCAGGTGAATACCATCAGCACTGATTGGGTGAGCTTTTATCGAAAGCAGCGTTTGGGTTACCAATTAAAACTCGCCAACCAACACGGGTTTTCTACAAGCTTGCAAGATAAAGGTGAGCGATTGATGGCTGATTTGCATATATTTTTTGAGAGCTATAAAGCCTGCCCCGCTTTATTACACGGCGATCTTTGGTCTGGGAATCATGCGGTGGATAGTCATGGCAATCCCGTGATATTTGATCCAGCGGTGTATTATGGTGATCGAGAGACTGATGTAGCCATGACGGAACTATTTGGCGGTATGTCTCGTGACTTTTATGCTGTATATCATGATGTTTACCCGCTTGATGCGGGTTATCAGGTTCGCAAGGTGCTTTATAATCTTTACCATATCTTGAATCATGCCAATTTATTTGGTGGTGCTTATGCACAACAAGCAGAAGCTATGATGGATCAGTTGCTGGTTGAATGTTAGGGCTATCTTATTGATGCGTAGGATAGGTAATATTAACTTTTCCTTGTGTTTTGTCTGAAATGATATTTTTTAGGTCATTTTTAATATTTAATGGCACCAAAAGTGTCATTTTAGCCTGTTGTTCATAAGATAAGTTGCAAATTTCTACATTGTATTTTTCAAGCCAATGGCGTATTTGGCTTTCCAGCGCATAAGGGAAACATACTTCCGCAGCGATGGTTGCGACAACTTTATCTAGTGGCAGCTCATCGAAGGCAAGTTGCACGCTGCTGGAATAAGCACGAACCAAACCACCTGCACCCAGTTTAATGCCGCCAAAATAACGACTAACCACGACCACAACTTCACCAATATCTTCATTGCTCGCTTTGTGTTGTAATACATTCAGCATGGGTTTGCCTGCGGTGCCAGAAGGCTCACCTGCATCAGAGAAGCCGCGCTCAATCGATTCAATGGGATGCCCTGCAATATAAGCCCAGCAATTGTGCCTAGCATCAGGATATTGCGCTGATATTTCCCGAATAAAGGCTTGGGCATCGGCTTTATGCTCTGCGTGTCCGATATTCACAATAAAACGACTACGTTTGATTTCTTGCTCAACACAGATGGCTTTGCTGGGAATCATATAATCAGCCGAAACCATATTATCAGGCATGCAACTTAATCGTCTAGTGTGGCAATAACTGGTGCGTGATCGGAAAACCAGCTCTCTGTATAAACAGAAAACTCAGTGAATCGCTTGGCAGTTTCAGGCGTGCAGATATGATAATCAATGCGCCAGCCGACATTATTCTCGCGGGCTTTTCCACGATTGGACCACCATGAATATTGCTCTTTTTCAGGGTAAAGCGCACGAAAGGCATCCACAAAGCCTCTTTTATCAAATAACTCATCCATCCAAGCCCGTTCTTCGGGTAAAAAGCCAGAGTTCTTTTTATTTCCTTTCCAGTTTTTTAAATCAATATTATTGTGGGCGATATTAATATCACCGCATAAAATAACGTCGCGACCTTGCTCTTTTAGCCTGCTAATAAAAGGCAAAAAACGTTCTAGAAATGTCATTTTTACTGCTTGCCGTTCATCTGAGCTTGAACCAGATGGAAAATAAGCACTGATGACAGATAAGTTGCCAAAATCAACCTGTACAAAACGTCCTTCAGCATCCATATCCGACCAATCGGTATCAGGGTCAATGCTCGCCAGTCCGATATACACGGCATCAGGTTTTTGGCGTGAATATAGTGCTACACCCGAATAACCCGCCTTTTCAGCGAAATGATAATAATGATGATAACCATCAGGCTTGGCTTCATCAGGGATTTGGTGTGCGTGGGCTTTTAGCTCTTGTAGACATAAAATATCAGCATCTTGTTTGGCGAACCAATCCCAAAAACCTTTACGTGTTGCGGCACGAATACCATTGACATTTGCAGTGATTATTTTCATAAAGGCGATTATGCAGACATGGCAAAGAAGTGCAAAGTTGCGGTAATATTGTCAGAAGCAGGAGGGTGTAGATGGCTCGATTTTCTTGGTTGGCAGTATTTTTTACCGTACTGGTTTGGTCGGCATGGTATCCGAAGGATATGTTTGTGTGGTTTTTGGAGGTGTTTCCTGCTCTGGCTGGCTTTGTGGTTTTGCTTATGACACGCTATGCATTTCCGCTTACACCACTACTTTATACGCTTATTTTATTGCATATGATTGTCTTGATGGTGGGTGGGCATTATACCTATGCAGAAGTGCCGTTGTTTGATCAGGTGTCAGAATGGATGGGCTGGCAGCGTAATAATTACGATAAACTCGGACATTTTATGCAAGGCTTTGTACCTGTGATGGTGGCAAGGGAAATTGTTCTGCGTAAGGGAGTTATTCTTTTTCCGATGTGGCGAAATTTCTTTTTGCTATGTTTTTGTCTGGCATTAAGTGCTTTTTATGAACTGGTGGAATGGTGGGTTGCATTGGCATCAGGTACAGGGGCAGAAGCCTTTTTGGGGACGCAAGGTTATGTTTGGGATACGCAATCCGATATGGCTTTTGCATTGTGTGGTGCAGTGCTGGGCTTATTATGTTTAAGTCGCAGGCATGATAAGCAACTGGCTTTGTTATAGCCTCTTAATCGTTATATTTTCTTTACCATTAGCCCATAAAAAAGCCGATTTCATGCGCTGTAAAGTTGATAGTTCTCTTGATTCTTCAAATGTTAGTAAAAACTTATCAAACTCTTCAATGATGTCATTTAAAGGCTCTTTGCCAATTCTAGGGTAGGGGGGATGACCACAATCTTCAAAGTGAACATCTGAAATATCATTACCAACTTGCATTTTTACGACTTTTTGGCGATCCGCATATAGCTCTGGCTCACCTTCTGCACCCATAAAAATCAATGAACGTATTTGCCCCAAGAGTACATTGGCTTCTGCCATATAATTGGCATAAGGGGTATGAAAAAAGCCGTTTAGCTGTCCTTCGCATTGCATAGGGTTGAGCAAGCGGGCGACAGTATTGGCAAATGATCGCACACCAAGGCGTGGGCGAAGTTGATAAATGCGATGTAGGTCAGGTGATATTTCAGCCAAGTCCATATACACCATACCATCGTTTTGCATGATGCTTTGTGCTTCGGGTAAAGAATTGGCACGCTGAATGCCTTGCCCTTGAAGAATCTGCCAAGCTGTAATGCGACCTTCAATAGATTCCACGCCGTGTACAAAGGTGGGAATGCCTGCATCACGGGATTGTAGGGCAGCAGCAAGGTAGGCGTGAGCTGCTCGGCGTTTACCTGCATAACAGGGTAAATCAACTGCACTTGGGATAGGCTTAGACTCAGCAAAGTGGGGCACATGATTGCGTGCAGCTTGTACAAAACCTGCCAACTCTGCGGATGTTTCACCTTTTATGCGTTGGGCAATGAGAAATGCACCCAACTGTAGTAAATCCGCGTCAGGCTTGAGTAATTCGGAGAAAACAAGTTGAGATTCTTCTTGGTTTAGATGTTCAGAGCCATGTTTGCCGCGTGCGATACGTTTGATGAGTGGTGCAATATCGACACTTATTTCGTATTGATGCTCAGTCATGTCTGCGAATGACACCAATCACAATGCCGAGAATTTGTAGCTCTTCATTTTTAATATAAATAGGTTGTAGGTCGGGGTTGGCAGGTTGCAAACGAATACCATTTTTTTCGATGTAGAATTTTTTCAGTGTTACGCTATCGCCATTAATCATAGCAACAACTGATTGCCCATTTTCAGCAGAATCACGTTTTTCAACCACGATAATGTCGCCATCTTCAATATTATCATCAATCATCGAATTACCACGTACACGTAAAGCATAACTGGACTTGCGCACCATACTGGCAGGCACAGATACACTTTCTTTGTATTCAAATAAATCCATCGGCTGCCCAGCCGTGACTGTGCCAAGCAAGTCAATGTCCATCATTGCTTCAGGTTCAATATCGATGGATTCGATGGCTTCATGCCATAAAGGGCGATCTTTTTTTGGAATAAGAATATGAATATCAGCCATGCTTACTTCTTCCCCCATACATCTTTTGGAATGCTGCGCGGTGTTGTTTTTTGCATGCGTTTTACGGGCTTTTTTTCTTGGGTTTTGGGCATAGGAACATCTGCATTGAGATAAATACCATCACTTTCCAAACGAATAAACTTTTTCTTATAAAGTGTGCCAATACTCTTCTTAAACAGCCCTTTACTGATACTTAAATAGCTAAAAATATCTTCTGGAGAGCTTTTATCTGTTAATGGCAAGAAATTCGCATTTACCCTTAATTCTTTAAGTATGTCTTCAGCTGTGTCATCGAGTTTTTCACGAGTATTGAGATGCATAGCAACATCAATTTTTCCATCATCACGGATATTTTTAATGTAACCGGTAAAACGCTCACCACGCCTGATAGGACGGCTAAGACGTTGTTCATGCAATAGCCCCCAATGGGTATGATTAATGATGACTTTATGCCCTAAATCAGTTTTATTGGCATTGAGCAATGATACCTCTTCACCAATCTTAAAATCTTCATCGCTATCTTGGAAAAGAAAACGATCCAGCTTGGCTGATGCGGCGATGCGCCCACTTTGATCATCCACATATAAATGGACGATATATGACTTTCCTTCTTCCATGGGCGGCTTTTGTTGGTTGAATGGCACCAATAAATCCTTCATCAATCCCCAGTTAAGAAAAGCACCGGCATGATTGGTGGCAATACATTTCAGGTATGCACATTCACCGACCATGGCATAAGGTGTTTCGGTGGTCGCAATAACACGATCTTCGGAATCATGATAAAGAAAAATATCCACTTTATCAGCGACTTTGCAGTCCTGTGGCACGTAACGTATAGGCAATAAAATCTCGCCAAGCTTTCCGCCATCAAGGTATACGCCAAAATCAACTTCTTTGATAACGGTGAGGGTATTCATATGTCCAATCATGGTTGGCGATTATTCACTAGGCAGCGCATGAAGTATATGGCGTAAATTGTTTGGATTTTACTTAGAAACTAAAGAACTCATATATTTCAATAAAAATAATCGTCATGCCTGTATTGAATGCAAGCTTATAGAGGTGCAAGGAGCTAAAAATTTACAGCAAATTCTTCATTTTTTCGTAACTCTTGCATCCCAAGCAAGAAGCAAAAGCTGAATGGTTATCGATAAAAAATATCAAAGAGCAAACTTCGGAAGTCTCATTTACGGCTTCTATTGATGCTGATTTCACTTGCAATGACCGCAAATTTGGCTTGCTGATAAAGCATTTGGCTATGATAAACTTGCATATCAAGCAAGATGATTCACGATTCTCGGCGTGAACCAACCTTTTTCTGATCAAATAAAAAATGATTTTTCTCTAGACTCTCCGCTAGCCACGGGGCTTACGGGCTATGTCTATCGAGATGAGCAAGTAAAACTAGCCAGTGAAATTGCCGATAGCTTTGATAATGGCACTGTCTTGCTGGCAGAGGCTGAAACTGGAACGGGTAAAACGCTAGCTTACTTGATTCCAGCATTGCGTTTAGATGGTAAAGTGCTGATTTCTACGCACACACGTTCTCTGCAAAATCAATTGGTGCATCGCGATATTCCTGCTGTGGTCAAAGCGATGGGTGTTCGCCGAAAAATAGCTTTATTAAAAGGGCGAAGCAATTATTTATGCCCTTTTCGATTAGAGAAGAGCTTAACATCGGCAAGCCTTGAATTATGGCATAAAAAGCCATTGTCAAAGGTGCTGAAATGGTCTGAGAATAGTATTGATGGTGATTTATCCACATTGCCTTTTGATGCCTTTGAAAAGGGTATTGGGGCAATGATTACGGCAACAGCAGAGCAATGTAGCGGCTCCAAATGCCCTGAGTTTAAAAAATGTCCACTCATGAAAGCCCGAGAAAAAGCTATGCAGGCGGATATTGTGGTTTCAAACCATGCCTTGTTATTGGCGGATGCTGCGCTTAAATCGGGTGATTTTGGTGAGGTTTTACCACAGTTTGATGCTTATGTATTGGATGAAGCACATAGCCTACCTGATGTGGCATGTCAGCATTTTGGTATTCAACTTAATCGTATGCGCTTGATTACTTGGCTTAATGATTTTCAAGGCTTGTTGGATGAGTTGGGTGATGAAGATGAACTAAAAAAAGATGCATTAAAAGCAGGGCGAAAACTTTTGGATGCATGGCTTGAACCAGATTTATCTAAAGTAAGTGATGCATGGCAAGTCTTAGTGGATTTTGCTGCAAGCCGAGCCGAGCGCAGTGAAGATTTACAAAAAATATCTGAACGAGCCGAAGCGTTTGCACAAGATATGAAAGCAATTCAAAAGCCTGAAAAAGGTTTTGTGGCTTGGAGTGAAGGGGAAGGGGAGTTTAGGCGACATGTGCTTGCACCTGTAGAAACGGGACCTGTTTTGCATGAGCATTTATGGGCACGCCCAGCAGCTTTTGTATTGCTTTCAGCGACATTGCGGGTATCAGGGCGTTTTGATTATGCCCGTGAGCGTTTGGGCTTGGAAGATGCTCAAGAGGTGTTTCATGTCTCGCCCTTTGATTATGAGCAACAGGCTTTGACATATTTACCGCGTCATTTACCCGATCCTCGAAGTGATACGGGTAAAGAGGCATTATTGGAAGAAATGGTGACTTTATTGCAAGCCTCACAAGGGCGAGCATTTGTATTGTTTACATCATGGTATATGCTCAATCATATCGGCGAGGGCTTGAGTAAGCGTTTGCAATGGCCTGTATTGATTCAAGGCAAAAGTGGTAGCCGCGATGCGATTCTTGAGAAGTTTCGCGAAGATACGCATTCTATCTTGTGTGGTACACGAAGCTTTTGGGAAGGCGTAGATGTGCCTGGTGAAACATTATCCATGGTAATTGTGGATAAAGTGCCATTTGCACCACCAAGTGATCCCTTACTACAAGCACGCGTGGCTCATTGTGAGAAAAAAGGCGGTAATGGTTTTATGGATATTCAATTGCCAGAAGCCATTGCTGTATTACGGCAGGGAGTAGGGCGTTTGATTCGCTCCAATTCAGATCGTGGTATTATGGCTATTTTGGATTCACGTTTGTATCACAAACGTTATGGGAGAGATGTAGCACATAACCTTCCACCCGCACGTATTGTCGATGATTTGGCTGAGGTGCGTTGGTTTTTTGAAGAATAAATGCTAACAGAGCTACAGGCTCATTTACGACTATGCTGAATCGTTACGAATAAATAAGCTGTTTATTATGCTTTCAACTTACGCCTAATGATATGACTAAGCTCTTCTATGTCATAAGGCTTGGTAAGAATAAACTCACCACTTGTTGGTATCTTATCTGGAAATGTTGCTTCCTTATCATAGCCTGTTGCAAAAATAACACTTATGTTGGGTTGTATCATTCTTATACGTTCAATAGCTTTTACACCACCCAGCTTAGGCATCACAACATCCATAATAATCAGGGAAATTTCATTTTGGTGTTCAGTAAATAATTTAATTGCTTCTAGACCATCGGATGCCTCTAATACTTTATATCCTAATGTTTTTAACACCTCCTTACCGATTGTTCGAACTTCTCTTTCATCATCAACCAGCAAAATTAACTCGCCATGCCCTTCAGTCACTTCCTTTTCAGTTAATACAGTAGAGGCAACATGCTCATTATCCATAAGGCGTGGAATATAAATATGGAATATTGAGCCCTCACCCTCAACACTATCGATTTCAATAAATCCGTGGTGATTTTTGACTGCTCCAAAGACCATAGATAGACCTAGCCCTGTTCCTTTGCCTTGTTCCTTTGTGGTAAAAAAAGGTTCAAAAACATGTTCAATATCTGTTTTTGAAATACCACAACCATTGTCTTGCACACTTAAGTGTGCATATGAGCCAGGCTTAAAGTAAGGGTGTTTTTCAATAAATGCATTGTCTGTCTTAAATATATCCAGACTCATGAGAATACAGGGTCTATCTACGCCCTCAACGGCATCACGGGCATTGGTAAGTAAATTTATCAGAACTTGATGTAGCTGCGTTGTATCACCCTTAATAAACAGTGAATTTACATCGATCATATGCTGAATAGTAATGTTTTCTGGAATAATTGAATGGGAAAATTTTATAATATCTTCAAAAAATGGAAGCAATGATAACGGTTGAATATGAACCATATCTTTACGGGCAAATGTGAGCAATTGCTGAATGAGATCAGCAGCTCGAAATGAAAGTTTATTGATATTCTCTAACTTTTTTTGCACACGTGGAATGCTTGTTGTAAGCTTTTTCGCCAAATAGAGGTTACCAGTCATGCCTGCAAGAATATTATTGAAATCATGGGCGATACCGCCCACCAGTGTTCCAATAGCCTCTAGCTTTTGAGCTTGCTGGAATTTTTCTTCAAGTATTTTTTGCTCCGTAACATCACGTTGAATAGCAACTTGGAATAGGGGAGTGCCTTGTTTATCAAGTACAGGAGAAACACTTCTTTCCACTTCGAGAAAAGAACCATCTTTACATTTGATAATAATCTCACCCTGCCAAGGTTTACCAGCTTGGGATTTTTGTAATAAATCATCATAAAAACTTTCGGGGTGTTTATTGCTTCGTAGAATACTGAAGTATTCACCAACTGCCTCCTCAGCGGAATAACCCGTCATTTTTTCAAATACAGGGTTTACATATTCAATGCGTGCATCTAAATCTGCAATAATAATGGCATCATACGCATATTCAAAAGCACTATGTAACTTCTCCAGAAGCACTTCTCTTTGCTGCCTTTCCATGACAATTCCAGCAAGGCTTGCAGCTGATTCCAAATCGGCTAATTCAGATTTATTCGGCAGGGCAGGATAATCATAATACATTCCAAATGCACCCAAGACTTTACCTGATTGGTCTTTGATGGGTTCAGACCAGCAGCAGCGCATACCATGAGGAAGCGCAACCTCTTTAATCTTTGCCCATTTAGGATCGGTTTCAATATTTTCAACAAGAACACGTTTGCCTGTATAGGTGGATGTTCCACATGAGCCTACGCTTGGGCCATTTTCTAATCCATTGACAGCCTCGCAATATGCTTTTGGCAGACTAGGAGCACCGCCGTGCATTAATTTATTGCCCTTTAGCTCCAACATCGAGCAACGCAACCCTGAATGGCGTGATTCATACAATAGTGCAATGGCATTATATATTTCTCTTGCAGGGTGCCCCTGTGCAATCATTTTTAGAATTTCAGAGGTTTTTAAGAGTGTTTTCTCAGAAGTCTTCGCAGCAGTTTCTCTCTCCAAACTTCTGATTAGAAGGGTAATACTTTGTGCGTGGGTTTCATAAGTGAGCTTGGCAGAGTTTAATAAAAACACAGTATAAACCGTACATATTATTGCAAAAGAAACTGCCATGTCAGTTTGTTCAAAAAAGAGACGTACAATCAGCGGCAGCATGACAAGTATTAAGAACATAAATACTGGCGTTCGCAAGGCAGCCAGTGTTGTGATCGAGCCTCCTGCCATACCAGCAAGGATTACGATGGTGGCAGCTTGGTGCTCAAATTCATTAGGGAATAAAAATATTCCCGCCGAGCCCCAAGCACCCCCAGCGAAAATGGTTATTACAATATATAGGTACATCCAAAATGATACCCGTGAGGCAATAAGTTTTTCTCGTTTAAAGGCAAAAAAACATAATATACGAATTATGACAACCACCCATATAATAGTTAGCCAGCAAAATATGGTTGTGTGATTTATTACATTCCACTGTATATAAGCAAGAAAGGCAGAAGTAAAAATAGTCGCATTAGCAGCAAGAAGCGAAGGCTTATAGAGCAGGCAAACTTGCTCCTTTAAAACTTCATACGACTCACTATTGCCTTGCGTGAGGCTCAGATTTGCACGCTCATCAATAAGAGGCATTACTCATAAATCTTTAAGTTTAGTAAGCTATGCATCCAATTTTAAAAAATAAATTCACGTTTTTGTGGAAGTGCTTCCATATTTTGGAGCAATGTCTCACACATTGCTGTTTCGATGTGTGATGTGGTGGACTTTTGTGTATGGGTTAGGGTAACTACAGGATTTTTGCCAATAAATGCAATCATTTGCGCATTTTCGGCAAGCAGGGCGGTTAAATGTTCTGGAACAGCATTTAAAGAAGCACCAATCACAATTACATCATAATCCGTGGCAATATGAGCGTGATTTGTTACTTCCTCAGCATTCATTGCATTGATGCGAATGGTTGTAGCATTTTCAATACCATGATCAGACAAATTTTTGCGCGCAACTTCAGTTAACTCTGCATGCAATTCACAACTAGTCACTTCAGCGCTATGCATTGCCAAAAGTGTTGTTAAATAACCAGTGCCTGTACCAATTTCTAAAATCCGCTCGTGCCCTTGCAGGTTCAATTTCTGCATAATGCTTGCTTCTTGTAGTGGGCTAAACATCTCTTGGTTACAGGCAATAGGCACATGACCTTCCATATATGCCAAGCTACGCACATCAGCAGGAACATAATCCTCACGTGGCATGCTATCTAGCATATCCAGTAATTCAGGTTCTAATACTTTGCAACAACGAATTTGATACTCAACCATATTACGACGAGCAATATTTAATGCGCCTTGATTACTAGCAATTTCAGTCATGATTTCCCCTTTCCCTTACTTAAAGAGCACATTCTAGCAATAATAATGATTTTCTCAATCGGCATGAAGGTATGGCTGTAAGCATATGGGTACCTCGAAAAACCTCGCACGAGTCAAACGATACTGATTTTCACTCATAGCAAGGCGCAATGAAATGAGTCATAGCATCGCTATTGCCCATTTTATTCAACGCAGCTAGGGGTGAAAAGCACAAGTTTGGCGAAGTTTTGAGGTTTTTCGAGGTGCCCATATGGATATTTATGGTAAGGAATCCTGCTTTTGTAATAAGTGAGCATGCAAAACCTTGCCTTTTTCACCCAGTTGATTGACTTGTACAAGAAGCTTCTTATTTAAATAAATTTCCAATGCAAGGGGGTTACCACTGGTAAGTTTTAAAGCTTTTGCTGATGTCACCCGCATGCTCTCACCTTTTTTTAACAATACTTCACGAATCAGTGCGGGCGGCTCATTGCTATCATGCAGCTGCAACCAAACATCACCTGTTACAGCCGTGAGTTTATAGCTGTAAGCGGGGGCTTCTTGGGCGGCAGGAATTTCATGGAGTCTAACCTTGCTGTTTTGTGTTGGTTGCGGCTGCTTTTCCGTAGCTTTTATTGTATGAGTAACAGCCTCAGGTTTAACGACAGTAGCTGTTGTTAATTTGGGGGGAATTGCAGTATTAGACGAGTTATGAGCTTCATCTAATTTTTGCATACTTACAGCTGAATTCTGCATCAACCCTGATGGTAAGGGGGCAGGCGTATGGTTGAACATATTTAATCCAACAAATAGCAAAATAAAGCTTAAGGCTGCGATAATCATCCAAGATTTCTTTGGTGCAACAGGTGGGTCGGGGAAGGTTAGTGGTTTGGTAAGTTGATAATGACCTAATTTGAGTTTTTCAATGGTATGATCTAAATCCAAATGCAAATAAATTGCATATTGACGCAAAAAACCTAGTGCATATACCTCACCAGGCATATTTGACCAATCACCAGCCTCCAATGCCTCAAGGTAAACTTTGCGAAAGTTTAATGCATTGGCAACCATATCAATGGAAATTGTTTTTCTGTTTCGTTCACTTTTTAATAATTCGCCAACTTCCAAAAGAATTGCTTCCCGAGAAAGCGTTTCAGGATTATCTACGGTAACTTCCGCATCCGAAGACATCTATAAATGCCCCAAACGTGTTAGCTCATCACTTGCCCAAGCTCGATTTAACGGTTTTTTCTCTTTTTCAAGGTAATTTGCTAATTGTTGACGAGCAGCCTTAATTTTCGATTCTTTTATAAGCAACCCTATCAAGCCTTCCAAGGCAGGACGTAGGGTAGGCTGCTGACGAAGTATGGTTTCATATAAAGCTTGTGCATAGTTTAAACGACCCATTTTCACATACACCTCCGCCTCTTTAAGTTGGGAAATGCTTTGCTTGGGATTCATCAAAGCTGCTTTGCGATAGCTTTTGATAGCATCATTGGGTTTGTCTTGTCCAAGTAATGCATCACCCAAAAGAATAAGCGCAAGGTACTGCTTGCGATAACGCGGATCTTCCAAAGCTTTGTGTAATATCGTTTCAGCCTCTTTATAGCGCTGTAGAGAGACCAATAGTGAGCCATAATTGGTATAGGTCGAAGAGCTTCCCTTAATTGCAATAGCGCGCTTGTAAAAAACTTCTGATTGTTCCAAGTTACCTTGCAAACGCCACGCATACGCCAAGGTTGCCAAAGTTTCCACCCGATTAGGTTCAAGCTTATTGGATTGCATAAGCTCATCAAAGGCTTTGGGAAGCTGGCCGCGCTGCAATGAATCCAAACCTATTTGGTAATGAATCTTGGCTTGTTTACTTTTTAGTTCAGAATCAACTTTAGAACCTGTTGTTTGACATGATGTAAGAAGATTCATGCATACAATAATAATAAAACTATGACGAATCAAAGGCATCATAATAAACGCTCCACTAATGCATGAATAGGGCGTAATGCATCATCACTTTGTTGGCTTAAATCTGCAAAAATACCGTGATCCAATGTTGCTTGGCAACTACATACACATGAATCCACAGGCTGTTTGAAATAACAATCTAACAAGCCTTGAACTTTTTGAACATTGCTTTGCATTACTTCCAAGACAGAAGATATAGAAACATTTTCCTCTTCCTCATGCCAGCAATCATAATCAGTACACATGGCAATAGTTGCGTAACACATTTCAGCTTCGCGGGCTAATTTGGCTTCAGGCATATTGGTCATGCCAATCACATCCATACCCCAAGAGCGATAAAGCATGGATTCAGCCCGCGTTGAAAATTGCGGACCTTGCATAACCAAATATGTACCACCTTCATAGGTTGGAATAGCGGCTTGTTTTGAAGCGCGAATTAAAGATTTCTGCAAACAGGAGCATATTGGGTCAGCCATGGACACATGCGCCACAATAGGTCCATCAAAAAAAGTTTTTTCGCGGTTCACCGTACGATCCACAAATTGGTCTACCAAAACAAAATCACCAGGAGCAATATTTTCGCGCAGAGAGCCAACCGCAGATACTGAAATAACACGTGAAACACCCGCTTGTTTCAGCGCATAAATATTGGCGCGGTAATTGATTTTATGGGGAGGAATCGCATGACCTGCACCGTGGCGTGGCAAAAAAACGATTTCTTGCCCATGATAACTAGCCAACAGCAATGGTGCTGAAGGCTTACCCCATGGCGTATCTATATCAAGCTCATCTAAAATCTCAATGCCCTGCATAGCATACAAGCCACTGCCACCGATAATGCCGGTACGTTTTGTAACCGTCATTGCCCCTCCCTTTAAACTGCTACCCTTTGTTTACGCCGCCGAAGATTTAAGTTGACCACAAGCAGCCATAATATCTTGCCCGCGCGAACGCCTTACGGTTGCACGAATGCCTTTAGAAATCAAGTCTTGTGCGAATTTATTCATGTGTTCTGTGGGCGAACCTTCGTAAGGACTGCCTGGATAAGGATTAAAACGAATAAGGTTAACACGTTCACGTTCGGGATTTACAAATTGTAGCAAAGCTTGCAAATCTTCTTGGCGATCATTGACACCATCAAGCATAAGGTATTCCAAGGTAATATGGCGTTGATGCGGTAATGGATAAAGATTCAAGCATGTACGCAATGTTTGCAGCGGGTATTTGCGATTGATGGGAACCAAGGTATTTCGCTCGTCATCCAATGCTGAATGTAATGAAATAGCTAAATTTACAGGGTGTATCTCACCCAGACGCTCAATTTGTGGGGTGAGTCCTGATGTTGAGACAGTAATACGGCGGCGCGAGATGTGTAAACCATCTTCTGCCATGAGCATCTTTAAGCTTTCATGCAGAGCTTCTTCATTTGCCATGGGTTCACCCATACCCATATAAACAATATGGGTGACTTGATCGTGCAAATCCGAAGGCAGGGGATTATTTCGCAAATCTTCTTTGACTGCCAATACTTGCGCAATAATCTCACCCGCTGTTAAGTTAGCTTCGAACTTTTGTGTGCCTGTATGACAAAAAGGGCAGTCCAATACACAACCCACTTGTGATGATATGCACACAGTGCCGCGTTCAGGCTCTGGAATAAGCACTGTTTCAATGGTTTTTCCGCTTTGTAACGAAAATAAATACTTGCGCGTGCCATCTTCGGAGCATTGTCGTTGCACTTGTTTAAGCGGCTGGCAACATAATTTTTGATTTAGGGTTGTGCGCAAATCTTGTGGTAAATTACGCATATCATCAGGGTTTAAAATACCTTTATTGCGCCAATCTATGATTTGCTTGGCACGAAACGCGGGAAACCCCCAATCAGAAACCATATTTTTTAGGCTTTCTAAGTTTAGGGATGGTAATTGCACAAGAGTCTTATTCATGATGCGTATGGTATATGACAAGCCTTTTCCAATACAGAATGATTTCAGATAGCTTGTGCGCGTGAATACTTTAGCAGCTTTAGAAGAAGTGAATATACAACGCAATGAATTTGAGAAAATGCTCCGATTTTCGCGTTTGATGTTTCAATTAAAACAAAATGACCATTACATAACATCATTAAAAGAGCAGCTTCCAGCAACCGCAGCGGCCATGTTTGATGAAGCATCCATACTTATGGGTTATGACTTTCATTTAACCAATGATGGACCGCGTTTGATTGAAATTAACAATAACGCAGGTGGTTTGTATATTGGTCGGAATCAATGGATGAAGCAGCCTGTGATTGCAGAGCTTGCTGGCACATTGGAAGAACGCATATCACAGATGTTCCCTGATACTTGGCAAACCATTGCTATTATGGATGCAGATGTAACTGAGCAATATATGTACCCAGAAATGCAGCATTATGCGGATTTATTACGCCAAGCTGGGCGTACTGTTTTTCTTGTAAGCCCTGAAAATTTAGAGTTAAAAGCTGATGGTTTATATGTAGAGAATCAGCGCATAGATGGTATTTACAATCGCCATACTGATTTTTACTTAGATACAAACGAGCTTACGCATATTCGCACAGCATTGATGGCAGGCGATGTGGCTTTAAACCCACATCCGCGTAGCTATGCCTTATTGGGTGATAAATCGCGTATGGTGGACTGGTGGCATGAAGGCTTGTTAGAAGGGTGTTTGCCTAGCGATGACGTTGCCTTTATTCGCTCGGTTGTGCCTGAAATTCATTTGCTTTCGGCTTGTGATAGGACGCAACTATGGCAAGAGCGCAAAGCTTGGGTGTTTAAACCAGCAGCAAGGCATGGTGGTAAAGGTGTTGTATTGGGTAAAGCCATGAGCCGTAAGCGTTTTGAAAGCCTTGATCATGAAACCACTGTCGTGCAATCCTATGTGCCTGCCAGTCAAATTGAGCACGATGATGTGTCATATAAATTTGATGTGCGGCTGTATATGCATGGTGAGAGCTTGATTGCTGTGGCAGGGCGTTTATGGCGCGGGCAGGTCACCAACTTTCGTGAAGATGGCAGTGGTTGGGCATCATTGAATATATGACGGATTTAAGTGTGGCTATGATTGTTCCTGTACTCAATGAAGAACAGTCATTGCAACAGCATATAGCCAAATTTAAAGCCTTGGAAAAAGATTGTTATATCATCTTCTGTGATGGTGATTCGGATGATGAAACATGTGTTTTGTTACAAAAGCATGCTTTGAATTACTGCCACAGCCCGCGCGGTCGTGCTTTGCAAATGAATGCTGGAGCATCTGCATGCGATAGCGATATTCTTGTTTTTATTCATGCAGATACGACCATATCTTCAAGTGATATTGAGCTTGTGAAAGCGACTATGCAGGATAAATCCATAGTGGGAGGGCGCTTTGATGTGCATTTGTCAGGTGATCAATTTACATTTAGAATCATTGAATTTATGATAAATATTCGCTCGCGTATGACAGGCATATCAACAGGTGATCAATGCCAATTTGTACGTCGTTCTGTGTTTGAAGAGATGGGCGGTTTTCCTGAACAGGCATTGATGGAAGATGTTGAGTTTTCAAAACAACTAAAACGATATGGTAAAATTGCTTGCCTGAAAAATAAAGTTGTTACATCCAGTCGCCGCTGGGAAAAACATGGCATGATAAAAACCGTCATACTGATGTGGAAACTACGTTTATTATACTGGTTGGGAACACCGCCTGAAAAATTAGCGGATATATATCATCATGCCCGATAGCCATTGTTTGCTTATTATTATGTGCAAAGCTCCCGTGGAAGGAAAAGTAAAAACACGTTTGATGGCGAAATATACTGCCGCACAAGCCATGGCGTGGCATCAAGCCATGGCAACCACTGTGATTGAACGCGCCAAACGTTTGTTTCAACATGTTTGGTTAGCAGTTGATGATACAGCCCATCCTTTCTTTAAGACCTTTGAACTTCCTCTTTATGCACAAGGTGAGGGTGATTTGGGTGAGCGTATGGCACATTTATTAAAGCAAGCCTCGCAATACGGCTATAAAAAAATATTATTTCTAGGCACAGATTCACCGCATATGCCTGACAAACGATTGTTACAGGTTACTTCAGCCTTGAATGAACATGATGTTGTACTTGGTGCTGTGGAAGATGGTGGTTATGATTTAATTGCCATGAATGGTGCTTATCCGGTGCTGTTTTCGGATATTGCTTGGAGTTCAGAGCATGTTTTAAAGCAAACTCTAGCAATAATCCAAAAGCAGCAGTTAAATTGCCTTGTATTGGAAGAAAGTTTTGATGTCGATACCCCTGAAATGTTAGAGCGAGCCAAGCATGCTGGCTGGCATGTTTAATCTAAAGGGCACCTCGAAAAACATCGCACGAGTTAAACGACGTTGATTTTTACTCATAGCAAGGCGCAATAAAATGAGTCATAGCATCGCTATTATCCATTTTATTCAACGCAGCTAGGGGTGAAAAGCACAAGTTTGGCGAAGTGCTGAGGTTTTTCGAGGTGCCCTAAATAGTCACTTTTTTTGAGAGTTCACTTGTAAATAAATCAGGAAATTGTAGGCATAAACGTTTGAGTTCGTGCTGCATTTGATTATAAAACCCCACATCACTTACAGGTACATGCAGACTGCGATGTAAAAGCTTTTTACTTTCTGGAACATGACTACGCATATTTTGCTGCCAAATATTGGGCATATCTTCATCGCTAAGCATACTTGAAAGCATAATATGCGATAGGTGAACAAGCATAATGGCTGGTTGCACATCATTCGGCCATGAATCCATATCATGCCAACATGTGTGGTGGTGAAAATAAATAAAATGATGAATATTACGTGGCAACTTCCAATGCAGAGCCAACATCATGCCTGCATCGATATGCGTGTAACCCAGTATATCCCATTCAGCTTTTAATGCAGGAGTGCCTTGAGCAATGCTTTCACGCAGTTGTTTGAGCTTATCTTCTCCCTCAACATGCAAGATAACCAACTTACCAATATCATGTAACATACCGAATAAGCTAGCAGACTGACGATCCACAATCTGACTATACTCACTCAAGGTACGTGTAAATAAAGCAATAGCTTGGGCATGAAAATATAGGTATTGCACATCATTTTGTGAGGTTTCGTTGCCAATGTCGGGCATAAGCATTTGTAAGATAACTTCTTGCGCAGCATCCATACCTAAACGTGTTAAAGCTAGAGCAATATGGGTTACAGGTGGGTTACCTGGTATGGCATAGGCAGCTGAATTGCATACTTTCAATATATGCGCAGTTAAAATTGGGTCTTTTGAAACCAATTTAGCAATATCCGATGCTGCGGCATCTTGATTGTTTAGAGTATCTTGAATTTGATGCCATATTTCAGGTAATGGGGCAATGGTAGCAATACCTTGGCGCAAATGTTGCAATGTTGTGACAGCAATCGGTGGTGGTGCGATTAAATCCAGAGGTGGTACAATGGGCATGCTTGGAGACATACTTTTAAATGCCCAAAGCAGCGTGTTTTTCACCGTATCTTCATCAACATCTTCAGGCTCATGAAAATGAACCGAAGGCATGGTACTCACAGTTTGGTTGGGGCGATATTGCAAATCAGAAAAATGTTTAATGTTACTTTTACCGCTTAGTGAAAGAGGATCCTTTGCTCCTAGCTCAAGCAAAGCTTGGGATAGTGCATGGCAATTTTGAAAGCGTTGTGCTGGGTCTTTTTGCAAAAGCTTGAGAATAATATCGGATAACACATCTGAAACACCATCGTGTATATCCTGCGGTTTGGGAGGCTCTTGTCGCACTTGTTTTTCCATAATTTCAAATTCGCCACCACCATGTGTTGAAAAGGGCAAGTGACCTGTTGCAAGCTTGAATAATATGATACCGATGGCATATAAATCTGATCGTGCATCAAGTTTTTGACCAAGCACTTGCTCTGGGGCCATAAAATAATAACTGCCAACAGGGTTATTCCCAGAATCAGTAATATCATCTTGAGCTAAGCTGCTTTTTGCCAAACCAAAATCCATAATTTTTATACAACCATCATCACATATAAAGATATTGGAAGGCTTTAAATCACGGTGTGTAATATCTTGTTCATGTGCTGAAGCAAGGCCTTGAACAAGCTCATCTGCAACAGTGTGAACTTCGGCGGTGCTAAGCACGCCATGATGTTTGGCATACTGTTTTAGAGAGCAGCCCTTAAGCAGCTCCATAACGATGCCCAAGCTTTCGTTATGCTTATAGACACTTATAAAACGAATGACATTGGGATGATTCACCTTGCCCTGAGAGCGTGCTTCTCTTTCAAAGCGATCTACTTGTTTGCTATCGTGAATAAGTTCTCTGTGTAGCACTTTGATAGCTACTTCTTCTTTTGTATCATTGTGTACAGCACGGTAAACAATGCCCATGCCACCACGTCCAATTTCTTCATAGAAAGTATATGTATGCTTTTTCTGAGTCATATTATGCCGATACTATGTTATTTGCATGTAGAAGAAAACGTAAAGGGCGCATTAGGGTCTAACCAACCATGTGAAGCATCTTCAAGGCTATCTGCATAGGGTAAATAAGGTTTGATATCCAACACTGGTGTGCCATCAAGCATGTCCAAGCCTTCAATAAATAACGTGCGTTTTTTAATGCTGCTTAATGCCACGACCGATAAACCAATACTATTCGGGCGGTGGGGGGCGCGGGTTGAAAATAATCCGCGCCGAGTATCTGAACCGCGTGGTGGCATGACTGTAGGATTCCAACCTTGATTGAGATGCATCCAATAAATCACCCAAATATGGCTAAAACTATCCAAATCAGACAAGGCTTGTTCAAAATTTAGTCCAGCATTTAACTCAATGCGCCCTTGGCTTGGCATGGATAAATCTGGCTGACGCGGTGCAGAAAAGCGCTCTTTGAAAGGGCTGTGAACCATGCCAATCGCCTGCATTTCAATACTTAATGAGCTGTTTTCTTCACCTTGAAAGGCATCAGTATAGTTTTTAGCTTCTTTTTTTGGTTTCATGCATTAATGGTCGCGGGATATTCAATTTTTATCTCACCATCGACAAGTATCACATGCGCCTTGCCACCTTTTTGTAACGCGCCAAACAAGATGGCATCTGCCAGAGCCTTTTTTAGCGTATCTTGAATTAAGCGAGACATGGGTCTTGCACCCATCTGTGGATCATGACCATGTTTGGCAAGCCATTGGCGAGCTTCATCACTGACTTCAAGCTCAACTTTTTTATCCAATAACTGCATTTCAAGCTCAACCAAGAATTTATCGGTTACATGCAAGATGGTGTCTTGATTCAAGGCGGCAAAAGGAATGACCGCATCCAAACGATTGCGAAATTCAGGTGTAAATAGTCGTTTAATGGCTTCTTCATCACGCCCTTCACTTGATTGTGGATTAAAGCCAATGGCATTTTGTTGCATTTCAAATGCCCCAGCATTACTGGTCATAATAACAATCACATGTCTAAAATCAGCTGAACGACCATTGTTATCGGTCAGTTTCCCGTGATCCATGACTTGCAATAGAATATTAAACAAATCTTGATGGGCTTTTTCCATTTCATCAAGTAAAAGAACAGCATGCGGATGTTTGTTAATCGCATCGGTGAGTAAACCGCCTTGCTCATAACCCACATACCCTGGAGGTGCGCCGATAAGCCGTGATACAGCGTGTGATTCCATATATTCAGACATATCAAAGCGAATCAATTCAATGCCCATAATACGTGCTAATTGGCGCACAACTTCGGTTTTACCAACTCCAGTAGGCCCTGAGAATAAAAAGCTACCAATGGGTTTATCTGGATGCGACAAACCAGCCCGTGATAAACGAATGCTGGCGGATAACTTCGCAATGGCATCATCTTGACCAAAAATAGCCAGTTTTAAATTGCGTTCAAGATGCTCTAAGCTTTGTCTATCATTGGAGGATACTTGACGGGTAGGGATGCGCGCCATATTAGCAATGGTTGCTTCAATATCTGTAATATTGATTTGTTTTTTGCGTTTACCTTCAGCTCTTAAATGTACCGCAGCACCAGCCTCATCCAATACATCAATAGCAGAATCAGGCAATCGCCGATCTTGAATATAACGTGATGCTAATTTCGCAGCAGTTAAAATAGCTGTTTGGCTATAATGAATATCATGATGTTCTTCAAGGCGATCTTTCAAGCCTTTAAGGATTTCTACCGTATCTTCAATGCTAGGCTCTTCTAAGTCTACCTTTTGAAAACGACGAGAAAGTGCTGATTCCTTTTCAAAGACACGACGATATTCTTGATAAGTTGTCGCACCCATACAGCGCAATTCACCATTCGCCAAGGCAGGCTTGAGTAAATTTGATGCATCCATCGCACTACCATTGGCAGAACCAGCACCAATAATGGTATGAATTTCATCAATAAATAAAATGGCTTTATCTTCTTTTTCCATCGCACTAAGAATGGCTTTTAAGCGCTCTTCAAAATCACCACGATATTTTGTACCCGCCAACAATGACCCCATATCCAAGGAGAATACTTTGGTATCATGCAATACTTCAGGTGTTTCTCGTTGCACGATGCGCAAAGCCAAGCCCTCTGCTAGGGCTGTTTTGCCAACACCCGCTTCACCGACCAATAAAGGGTTATTCTTACGGCGACGGCATAAAATATGCATACAGCGATTTAATTCATCATCACGCCCAATCAATGGGTCAATTTTTCCAGCCAAAGCACGCTCGCTTAAATTAATGCAAAAACGTTGAAGCGGGGAGGTATCACTTGCTTTATGTGATGTTTCATCAGTGCCAGTTTGCTCACCTGGTTGATTAGGAAGACTTAGTGTGCCATGGGATATGAATGCGACAACATCAAGGCGAGAGATGCCTGCGCGGTTAAGAAAATACACAGCATGGGAATCTTTTTCTGAAAATATAGCAACAAGTGCATGCGCGCCTGTAACTTCTTGTTTACCAGCAGCTTGAACATGCATCACTGCCCGTTGAATCACCCGTTGCAAACCAACACTGGCAACTGTTTCGCCTTCATCTTCGGCTAAAACTACGATATGCTCTTGAATAAAGGTCTCAATTTCTTCGCGCAGGTTTTGTGAATCAACATTTAAGCCTTCCAGCACATGCCTAGCTTCCATATTATCGAGTAAACCCAGTAGAAGGTGCTCAACCGTCACAAATTCATTGCGGCGCAAATGAGCCACACGAAAAATATCATTTAATGATTGTTCAAGGTTTTCATTTAATATACCCATATCTTCACCTTATACTTCAACCTAATTTCAATGTAACTATCGGCAAACCACCACACGACTTTTGCCATAAGCTGTAACTAGCAAGACTCATGCTATAATACCTAGTCGTTTGTTTGCTTCTCAAAACTACAGCGTAAAGGATATTCATCTTTGCGGCAATGGGCTATGACCTGCGTCACCTTGCTCTCAGCAATATCTTTTGGATAAACACCGCAAATACCAAGCCCTTTCTTATGAATATGCATCATAATATCTGTTGCACTGTCTTCATTGTGTTGAAAATACTTTATTAATAGCTCTACAACGAAGTCCATCGGCGTATAATCATCATCAAACATGATAACCTTATACATGGGTGGCTTTTTCAATTCAGGTTTTTCTGTTTGAATGTCGGGCGTTATAATGATGTCTGTATCCATGCCGCAATGATAGAGGCTATTATCATATTTTTCGATAGGAGAGTATCATGGCTGAATTAAAATGTATTTTATGGGATGTTGATGGCACATTGGCAGATACCGAACGTGATGGTCATCGTGTTGCATTTAACATGGCATTTGAAGAAGCAGGGCTTGATCGCCGTTGGGATGTGGACACATACGGTGAACTGTTAAAAGTCACTGGTGGCAAAGAGCGCATGCAGTTTGATATTGAGCGTGGTGGTATGGCGGATATGCCTTTTGAGAAAATTGCCGCATTGCATGCTCGTAAAACCATACATTACCAAACCTTGATTGCTGATGGCTTGATTCCTTTACGCTCTGGTGTGCTGCGTTTATTGGAAGAGGCTTATGCAGCAGGTATTACACTGGGTATTTCAACCACCACCACACCCGCAGCTTTGGACGCTTTGATTGAACATTCATTAGGTAAAGAGTGGTTTGATCGTTTTGCAGTGTTGGCAGCAGGGGATATTGTGCCCAATAAGAAGCCTGCCCCAGATATTTATAATTATGCTATGGAAAAATTGAGTGTCGCTCCTGAAAATACGCTTGCTTTGGAAGATTCTGGCAATGGCTGGTTATCTGCACATGCTGCAAAACTGAAGACTGTGATTACAGTGAATGACTATACTGCCAATCAAGATTTTGAGGGCGCGGATTTGGTTGTCGCAGAGCTAGGGGACCCTGATCGTGAAGCCATTGCTGTTTTAAGCAATAAACATGGCTTAGATAAGCTTGAATACGTGACACTGTCACACTTACAAAGCATTATGGAAGACTGATCGTGCAGAAAAATAGCGTGCAATTATTTGATACCCATTGTCACATTGATTTCGAGCATTTTGATGATGATCGAAATGAAGTATTTGAGCATATGCAAGAAGCTGGAGTAACACGCATTGTTGCAGTTGCAGTGGAATTAGAGCAAACACCACGTTTGATTCGCTTGGTAGAGTCGCGTAATCATGTATGGTTTTCGGTGGGTGTACACCCCAATCATGAAGTGGATCATGAACCGACAGTTGAGCAGTTATGTGAGCTTGCACAGCATGAAAAATGTGTGGCAATAGGGGAGTCTGGTATGGATTTTTTCCGAGCCCATGTTGACCCTGCTATTCAAGAGGCACGCTTTCGCACCCATATCCGCGCAGCACACGCAGTCAATAAACCTGTGATTGTGCATATGCGTGACGCAGATGAAGCCACGCTTCGTATTCTTAAAGAAGAAAATATTGCAGGTTGTGGTGGTATCATGCACTGCTTTTCATCCAG
This sequence comes from Mariprofundaceae bacterium, assembly GCA_027018935.1. GTDB lineage: Bacteria > Pseudomonadota > Zetaproteobacteria > Mariprofundales > Mariprofundaceae. The sequence continues at coordinate 1,033 of JALUXZ010000161.1, read as the reverse complement.
CTGGAGTGCCGCAAGCCAAGCCTTGGATATGGGTATGTCGATTTCATTCTCTGGCAATGTCACATTCAAGCGCAATGATGAATTGCGTGAAGTTGCAGCCAAAGTGCCCGAAGAATCAATTTTGATTGAAACCGATTCCCCATATCTTGCACCAGTGCCCAAACGCGGCAAACGCAATGAACCAACATTTGTAAAACATGTGGCTCAGTGTGTGGCAGATGCACGGCATATGTCAGTTGAGGAACTGGCTGAGATTACAACTGCCAATGCTCTAAGGCGTTTTCAGTTGTAGCGATTCTTTCCTTTATTTGCTATCCTACTTTCTCTTGAATATGAAACCAACAAAGCAGCATGAGGTGGTAATGGGTAATTTAGCATTAAAAGATATGAGTGTTGAAGAGAAAATAGCAACTATGGAAACACTTTGGGATGATTTATGTCAACAACACCTTGAATCTCCATCATGGCATGCTGATGTGTTGCAACAACGAGATATGATTCGTCAACAAGGCAATGAGCAACCAATGAGTTGGGAAGAAGCCAAACAGGATATTTTGAAGCAAACACAATGAATATTAAGCTGCTTGCACCAGCCAATGCTGATTTGGTTAATGGGTATCATTTTTATGAGGCGCAAGCACAAGGTTTGGGGGCTTATTTCCGAGACTCCCTATTTTCGGATATTGATTCACTTATGATTTACCATGGCATTCATTCCAAATACCTTGATAAGTATTATAAAATGTTATCCAAACGTTTTCCTTTTGCAATTTACTATACGATTGAAGAACGTGATCTTGGTTGTGTGTGCCATATTGGATTGCCGCAGAAGTCCTGCATGGATGAAAGGACGGTTGGATAAATAGAGCTTCCTCAGAAAGTCTCTTTTTAGTTTTTTCACCCAGTACCTGCAAGAGGCAGAGGTATATATGAGTGAGATGTTTCATCCCCTGCCCAAGATGCGCCGAAACGTCAGATTTCAAAAGGATAAAGCGCAGTAACACGCGCCTTTTTGAAACCTGTAAGTGGAGGA
>JALUXZ010000160.1 GCA_027018935.1 Mariprofundaceae bacterium | reverse complement strand
ACATTGATGGTTGGTTTGGTGATGGCGGCAACCATTGCGGTATTGATGTCGGTACTTTTGGATGTGGAGCGGGATGCTTGGTTGGATAACCAAGAGCATCAGGCTGAAGTCTCGGTGAACCGTCTGGCAGAAGCATTGAAGTTACCGTTATTGAGTGGAAGCAATGCTGAAGTGGATGTGATTGTACGCGGTTTTATGCAGGCGGAACATGCAGTGTTGGGGGTTGCGGTGTTGCATGCTCATGGTGAAGAACAGTGGTTTGGTTCGATTCATGATGAAGACCGCGACCTTGTCCGCAAGTATTCATCTCATGACAACTTGGTGCGTCTGCATAGCCAGCATCTATGGTTTGCCCAGCATGTTCAATATGCCAGCACACCTGTGGGTGTTGTGGCAGTGCGTTACTCGCAGCAAGCATGGTCGGAATTATCGCAGCGCTTGTTGAATCGCATGATGTGGACGGCGCTGCTTGCCATTATTCTATCCAGTGGCTTGGTGTATTGGGTGGTAGGTCGGATTAGTAAACCGATGGAAGCCCTAGCTGGAGCAGCCAATAAGGTGGCAGAAGGGGATTATCAGATTCAGTTGGAAGCGCGGGGTGAGGATGAAGTGGCTGAGGCCATGCGGCAATTTAATCGTATGGTGAATGAATTGGCACATAAAGAGAAAATGCGTGATGCTTTTGGTAAATATTTGAACCCTAAATTGGTATCTGAGGTGTTTGAGCATGGTTCTGTGACCATGGATAATCACCGCCAAGAAGTCACGGTGATGTTTGCAGATATGGTGGGGTTTACTTCATTTTCGGAAGATTCAGAACCTGAATATGTGGTGGATGTATTGAACAAACACTTTGAAGTGTTTCATCGTATTATTGATTATTTTTCGGGGCATGTGGATAAATATATTGGTGATGCGGTGATGGCAGTGTTTAATCATCCGCGTGAGCGAAGTGATCATGTGACTTTATCGGTGCTGGCAGCATTGGCGATGGTCGAAGCTTGCGATTATTTAGGGGTGTTGCGGCAGAATGGTGAAAAATTTTCTTTTCGTGTGGGTTTGAATTGTGGGGATGCGATTGTTGGTAGTATTGGTGCAAATGAGCGTTTGGAATATACGGTGATTGGTGACACGGTAAACATCGCATCGCGGATGACAGGTTTGGGTGATGGTGGTGAAGTGGTGCTGTCTTATGAAACCTTTGAGCGTTTGGATGAGCGCTTTGAATTTGAAACATTGGGTATGAAAAAGGTGAAAGGGGTGAAAGAGCTGTTGGAATGCGGGCGTGTGGTGGTCATGGATGAGGGCTTAAAGCAACAGATTCGTGCGGCTATTTCGTTGGCATTGGACATGACCTTACCTGTAGATATTCGCAAAGAAATAGGAGATGTTTTGTGATGTATAAGGAAACCTTGCAGCGAAGTGTTCGTTATGTTGCTGTGGTACTATCGGTGGTGACACTGTCTGCTTGTGCGAGCATGCCTTCATTCACGCAAGGGGAAGCAAGCAAAGCAGCGGTTGCCCCAACGCCAGAGAAACCGATGATCAATGCTGCCAACATTCAAGCGGCGTTTGCATCAGGCAAGGTGATGCAGGCATATACTTGGGCGAAAAGCATGAAGCCTGATGATGTGGATTACGCCAAAAGCCAGAAGTTTTTGAAGCAGGTGATCAACCCTGCGCGCCTGCGTTTATTGCGTCATTACAAAGCGATTGCTAAGCGTGCTGAGCGGCAAAAAAAGTGGTATAAGGCATTGTTCAATTATAAACAAGCAGCTGAATTTTCAGCTAAGCCTGAAGTCTTCGATAGTAATATTCAAAGTATGGAGCGGAATATTCAACAAAATCGCTTGGATATATTGTTGGGTCAGCGCCGCTTGGAGGATCATGCTTGGTTG
>JALUXZ010000159.1 GCA_027018935.1 Mariprofundaceae bacterium | reverse complement strand
GGACCGGGATGGACAAACCTCTGGTGTTCCTGTTGTTCTGCCAAGAGCATTGCAGGGTAGCTACGTTTGGAACGGATAACCGCTGAAGGCATCTAAGCGGGAAGCCGGTCCCAAGATTAATTCTCCCGGAGCTTTAAGCTCCCTAAAGGGTCGTGGAAGACTACCACGTTGATAGGCTGGGTGTGGAAGAGTGGTAACACTTGGAGCTGACCAGTACTAATTGCCCGTGTGGCTTGACCATGCAACATTAAGACATTGGCTATAATGATTTATATCACCTTTTCTTCGCTCAATTACGGCGTTGATAAAAGACACCATACACATGTATGGCTTACTTTTATCGCCTTGTACTTGAACAAAGCTAAGGCAATCTAAATGCATTATGGACTTTTACTAACATCACAAAATACACAAGCTTAGATTGTTGGTTGAACTGCAAAGTTCCTAACAATCGCACCAGTTTCTTGGTGTCCATAGCAGAGGAGTAACGCCTGATCCCATCCCGAACTCAGAAGCTAAGACCTCTTGCGCCGATGGTACTGCAGCGTTCGCTGTGGGAGAGTAGGTCGATGCCAAGAATTTAACACAAGCCCCCTTGTTGAGCGTAAGCTCCAAGGGGGCTTTTTTTATGCCTGAAAAATAATTAAAAAAGAAATTAACCGAAGTTAAAACACTCTTGGGCAAAAAAACTGGTAAATATGAAGTTTAGATAAGCTGAAAACCCAATATTTAAGACTTGTGCCCACTACTGTCCGACGAATTTTTCATACTTTGTTCGCAATATCTACTCTGAGACAGGAAATAACATTTATGTTCAAACGTCATTCTCGCGCAGGCGGGCATCCTGTGTTTGAAAGGCTTTCTGGATACCCGATCAAGTCAGGTATGACGGATTATGCTTTTCATCGGACAGCAGTAACTTGTGCCGTTTAAAGAGCGCAGCCCGTTTTTTCAATTAGACTTCGTTGCAGATAAATGATTCTTATTTATTTTTATTTGTACTATATGATGTCTTATCCAGCATGTTTTATATTTGCTAACAGACTGTTTGTTTGGCACTGTTTGAGTGAAAAGATGTTACTTTGCAAGATTCCGTGATGTTTTGAAGCTTAATTTTTTTCTTGCTTGGGAGGCTTATTTAACTGTGCTGGTTTGGCAATAGTGTGGGAGACATGACTGATATGAGTATTCCTTTAATGAGGCGTAAGGCTCGTAAGGCTGTTTCTGCTGGGGATTATGAAGCAGCGGCTTTATTGTACACGCAGCTAATGGGCCATGAGGACATGGCTGGCGATATTGATATCAAAGCTCGCCATGCCTTTTGCGTCGAAAAGGCGGGGCATACCAATCAGGCAATAAAACTATATCGAGAAATTTCCGCATATTATGAGGGTGTTGGAGAAACAAGTGCTCGTGAGAGTATTGATAAGATGGTGGCTCTCCTTGAAAACGAGGTGAAGGAAAATCGAGCTAAAACTCAGTATATCAAAGCAGAACAAGATAAAGCTCGTATTGCCGAGGAGAAAGCTAAATTAGAGGCTATTGCGAAAGAAGAAGCTAGAATAGAGAGGGAAAAGTGCAAAGCTATTCAGGATGAGATAGATCAGATTCGTGCTAGAAAGGCTGAAGAAGAGCGTGTTTATTTAGAGAAAATGCAGCAAAAGCAACGGCAGGAAGAAAAAGCAAGAAAGGAAAGCCTTCGCAGAGCAAAACTAGTTGCTGAAAGGGCAAGGCAGGAGCGCTATAAGGGTAAAAATAGCCAAGTCACAGAGCATGAGCTGATCTCACTTCCAGAACTGGAAGGTGTTGAATGGATAGATATGGATGATGAAGGCATATTTGTATTAGACTTATCTGATACGGAAGAGGCAAAACAAGAGAAAGAGGATTTCGAAGATATGAAAAAAAATAATCCTACTTGGATTTAATTTACAGCATGACAATTACTTTATTGTCTGAACATGCGGTCAAAATGCCTTGCATTAGAAATTCAATCGCTTTATGAGATAAGAATATATGCGATACTCTCGCCAGTTGCTATTTTTAAGATTGAGCCAATAGGATTAAAAAATATGTGTGAATTATATATAAGAGCCATATATGTATGGAAGGTGAGCTGATGCTACTTGCTTCTGTGACGCTTCTTTTTGGGATAGGTTTATTGGTTTGGGGGGCAGAGCGATTTGTCGAAGGCTCTGCGGCCATTGCTAAAAATCTTCATGTTCCACCGATGGTGATTGGTTTGACGATTGTAAGCTTAGGAACCTCTCTTCCAGAAATGATAGTATCGGGCGTGGCAGCATTCGATGGTAATAGAGACTTGGGTATTGGTAATGTATTGGGATCTAATATTGCTAATATAGGTCTTGTATTGGGAGCTACAGCTTTAATCGCACCCTTTGCAGTGCGGTCCATGACACTGAAAAGAGAGATTCCTGTGCTTTTTTTGGTAACTTTTTTGGCTTTTGCACTGATGGCTGATGGTGAGTTGAGTAGGTTTGATGGCATTTGTTTAATTGTGGCGATGGTTTTCTTTTTGTTATGGATTACCAGTGTGGCCATGCGTGATAGACATGACCCTCTGGTGGAAGAATTCACAGAATCAATTCCTGATAAAATGAATATGAAAGCATCGGTTATGTGGTTTTGTATAGGGCTTGTGGTGTTATTTGTAAGCTCAAAAATGGTTGTTTGGGGGGCAGTAGAGATTGCTCATGCTTTTGGCGTTAGTGATTTGATTATTGGACTCACGATTGTTGCAATTGGCACAAGCTTGCCAGAGTTGGTGGCATCTGTTGCCAGTGCTTTAAAAAATGAAGCTGACCTTGCTATAGGTAATGTGATTGGCTCGAATATATTCAATTTATTATTGGTATTGGCGATGCCTGGATTGATTCATCCAGGCGTATTTTCTCCTGAAGCATTGCTGCGCGATTTTCCAATCATGTTAGGCTTTACGATTGCTTTGCTGGTTGTTGCATTTGGCTTTAAAAAGGGCGGAAAAGTTACTCGCTTTGAAGGTGGTTTGTTGGTGGCAGCTTATTCATCCTACCTTTATATGCTTTATGTACAGGCGTGAAATAACGCATAAACATCAAATAAGCTAACTACTCTTGTGTAAAATTTTTTGTAGGTAAATCACTAGAGGCGACAAATTTTCAGGCTGATGATAATCGCATTCAAGAATGCTTGAAGGGCTTTGAATATGGGGAAGTAGTGCTTCTTTAATAACACCTGTATTTTGAGTGCCATCGCTGTTGTTGATAATAATCCATGTTGGATCTCGTCCTATACTGCTTAGGTGAGATAATGATAGCAGCGCATGGTTGATGCAGCCTAGCTTTGCACCGATAACCAGTATCACCGGCATGTCAGGCATATCCGATAACCAGTCAGAGACAAGGTAGTTTGGTGTGATGGGAACCATCAGTCCGCCAATTGCTTCGATAAGGCAGAGCTGGTTGCTTTCGAACTGTTCGGAGCACCAGTCTGTTAAGTGTTTAGGATCGATACTTTTCCCTTCCGCATGCGCTGCAATGGAAGGGGCGGCAGGTTGATAAAAGCTGTAACAGTTAATGTCAGATGCATACGCTAAGCCTTGAGTTTCGAGCAAAATCCTTACATCCTCATTATCGCCTTTGCTATTCAAACCGCAGGCAATGGGCTTGATAGCCTTAGCTTTTTCCCTTTGCCTAAGAAGGGCTTGAATGAGATGTTTGCTTACCCAAGTCTTGCCTGCATCGGTGTCTGTTGCGGTGACGAAAACGGCCTTTGACATGCTACTATTGTAGCTCGATAGGGATGACACTTCCCTTTGGCTGATAAGGGGAATCTTTATACCATGCTTGGGCATATAGGGCTTCAAAAGTGGCACGAATCTGCCCATCTTCCATGCGATGTGTCTCGCCATAGCTGGCATCCAACTCTTTGAGCAGGCGGCGACCATAAAGTCCGCCAGAACGCCCTGAAATGGCGCTTGATGATGCCCCCAAGCCTTTTAACTCGCGAACCAAAGCCATCACATTGGGGTATGTTAAGGTGAATAAATCGCTATCAATCACAGGTAACTCAATGGGTAGTTTGTTGAGTTCATCGCCCAAAGACATCACATCGGGAAACGGTAAGACATGCCCTGCTTTTCGCTGTTCGTTATCTACCGCTAGTCCAGCCAATGATTGGCGTAACTCAGCCAGTGTGCGGCGACCAAAGGTGGCAAATAACATCAAGCCGCCTGGCGCAAGAACGCGGCGCATTTCTAGGAGCATGTCACCGGGGTTAGCAACCCATTGCATGGCTAGATTTGAGGTTACCAAATCAAAGGACGCATCTGCAAAGGGCAAAGCACAGGCATCGGCGGCACAATGGTGGCGTTTACCATGCCAAGGAAGGCGCATGCCATGATGTTTGCGTGTGTGTTGCACCATAGGCTCGGATAAATCGAGACCTGTAATATGTGATTTTTTGAATTTTTGGGTTAATAAACGTGTGACATAGCCTGTACCACAACCAATATCGAGAATACGTTTTGGCTCAATTTTGGTGAAATCTAAATGTGCGATAAGTCGATCACCAATTTCACGCTGTAATACGGCATGATGGTCGTATGTGTCTGCAGCACTTGAGAAAGCACGTTTTACATGCGGGCGATGAATATGAGAAGTTTTTAAATCGTGTGACACCATGACTCCAAAAGACTGTGAAATGTTTCAGTTTGAGTTAAGAAGGGTGCGTGGCCGCACTTTTCAAAACGATGTAGTGTGCTATGTGGAATACCTTTGGCAAGAAAATCACTGGCTTGGACAGGGATAATGGCATCCTGCTCGCCATGCATAATCAAGGTTGGCTGGGTTATATGGTGAATGCTTTCGCGCAAATCCAAGCTTGCCAATAATCGTAGCCCTTCTTGCATAGCTTGCTCAGAAGTTGGGTTTCTACGATCAATAGCAGTGTGGGCGATATGATTAAACTGACTTCGTGTAAGTGCTTCACCATGCAACATCAAAGCAAAAAAACGTGACATTGTTTTGGCAGCTTGTTGCTCGATGCCTTGTTGAAAGCCTTGTAAAACGTTGCCCGAGCAACCATGAAGCCAACCTTCTTTTTGAGGGAAACAGGGGGTGCTGTTTACCAAAATCAATGCTTTGATGCGTTCGGGGTATGCTAGGGCGAGTTGCATGCTCAACATGCCACCAAGTGACCAGCCGACCAAGATACAGGGTTTTGAGGGCAGCTGCGTTGCCAGTGCTGCAAGCCAATCAGCACAATCGCCTTCACCCCCATGTCCAGGTAAATTCAAGAAAGTTGCAGTTGGAAATTTGACTCGCTGTTGGTGCCAGATTTGTCTGGATTGACCCCAGCCGTGAATAAAGACCAAAGGACTCATGATAGTTCCTTAAGTGCAGAGGTTAGGCGTTCAATATGCTCTGATGAATGTGCGGCTGAAAGGGTAATGCGCAAACGTGATGTGCCTTCTGGCACGGTTGGCGGGCGAATAGCTGGCACAAAGAACCCTGTGTCACGCAGCTTTTTAGATGCATCAAGTGCCTTGCTATCGTCACCCATCACCAATGCTTGAATAGCTGTTGTTGAAGGCAATAAATTGAGTTTAGTTGCTTGATTACGAAACAGGTTTAAATTTTGTTGTAGTTTTTCTTGTAAGTCACCAGCCTTGATAAGCTTAAGGGCAGCAAGCATGGCGGCAGGCATGGCGGCGGGTAATGCCGTAGAATAAATCATGGTGCGCAAGCGTTGTTTTAAGGCTTCAATCAATTCAGATGTGCCAAGAATAAATGCGCCGTAACCTCCAAAGGCTTTGCCGAATGTGCCGACCTCAATGAGTCGCTCATGTCCTGCAACGGAAGACGTTAGCCCGCGATGATTGTCTCCCATGCAGCCTATGCCATGTGCATCATCGAGTAATAATAGTGTGTTGTGTGTTTCTGCCAGAGATAAAAGCTTTGTAACATCAGCGCAATCACCATCCATGCTAAACACACCATCGGAAACAATGATGCGTTTTTGAGCTGAATGTTTTTGTAGTGATATTGATAATTGGTTGTAATTCCGATGGTTAAATCGGTGTGATTTCGCGCCAGACAAACGAACACCGTCAACTAAGGATGCATGATTTAACTTATCTGAAAATGTATGGGTATGACGGTCTGCCAAGGCTTGAATTAAACCAATGTTTGCCAGCATGCCCGAACCTACAATAAGGCATGACTCATAACCTTTCCATGCTGCAAGCTCTTGTTCCAATTGATGTAGTTGAGGATGATCTCCAGAAATAAGTCTTGATGCCCCACTACCCATACCATCTTTTTGAATGGAGGTGATGGCAGCTTTTTTGATTTGGGGGTGATTGCGTAGCCCTAAATAATCATTGGATGCAAAATTGATTAATGACTGCCCTGCTAGGGTGATATGAATGCCTTGTTGGCTGGATGCAGAGAAGCATCGTTGCCTATCTTTGGGGACAGGGTTGAACCAGTGGCGAGTATCATGTGGCGTTTCAAGCATAGTGGCTATGCTGTAGGGTGAAGTGATGCTGTCAACTATAGAAAATTATTAGGTTTACAATGATGCCAGGAAGCCTAGATGATGACTTGTGCTACGCGCTAGCGGCTCTATTCTGCGAGCATGAATCGTATGCAGCGTGATACCCTTTTTTTGCTGGCTTATTGTGGTCTTATTTTCTTTTTATCTTCACAATCTAGGCTGATTGATACACCCTTGGATTTCCCCAATAAAGACAAACTCATACATGCCACAGCCTATGCTATCATGGCTTATGCGGCTTGGATGGCATTTCGCCATCATATTGAAAAGCATGCATTATTAGCACTAGCTAGTATGCTGTTTGCTTCTATGTATGGCGTAAGTGATGAATTTCACCAGTCTTTTGTGCTAGGGCGTGATGCAGATGTTTGGGACTGGTTGGCTGACACTGTGGGGGCAAGCTTTATGGTGGCAATATTGTATTCTAAACGATTTAGGGTGGTTTGACATGTCAGTATCTAGTTTGCCCGCAGACGTTGTTGCACCTGATGCCTTACAAGGTATTCCGCGCCAACAGACCAATCCAACGCGCTGGCAAGGCGAGCAATGGGGGATGTTTGTTGAAGCCTTGCAAAAAGAGCATATCGAAATACGCGAAAAACATTTTGAAACAGGTGTATATGTTACCGATGCAGGTGGTTTGGCATATGGCTTACCGCATGGCGTGGTGATTGCCAAAAGTGCCGAACAAATTGCGAGTTTAATGAAGCTTGCACAGCAGTTTGAAGTGCCTGTCACCACGCGCGGTGGCGGCTTAACAACTGAAGGTGAGTCGGTAGCATTTGGTGGTGTGTTGTTGGATATGACGGGTATGTCTCGTGTTATTTCTGTGGATAAAGCTGCTCTAACTGTGCGCACGCAAGCGGGTATTTTTTGGCATCATTTGGCAGAAACCTTGCGCCGTGATGGTTTAGATTATCTTTCTGCGCCGTTAAACCTGACATCTTCGGTGGGTGGCACATTGGGTGTGGGCGGCATTGATGTGAATTCCTCCAAGCATGGCTGTAGTGCTGATCAGGCGATTTCTTTACAAGTGGTGACACCGACAGGCGAGGTCGTTGAATGTTCGGATGATGAGAACGCGGCTTTGTTTGAACGGGTTATTTTGGGTTATGGGCAGTTTGGCATTATCACTGAAGCAACACTTAGAATTCGCCCTTACACACCATTGCGTATGCATTATTTTTATTATTCATCTCTTAAACCTTGCGTAGAAGACTTGTTGAAACTCGATCAATCGCAAACCTGCGATTACACAGGTATTTTAACCATGATGGATTCGGCAATTACTTTGCTGGTGGCATTTGATTCAGATGAGCGCGAAGCTGCATTTATGGTAAACATGAAAGATAGACTGCGCGGTTATGGTGAGTTGGGTTTTGCTTTACGTTTGGCAGCCAGCTTTGCTTTGCGCCCTTGGAAGTGGAAGGAAGCTTTGTTTCTATTACAACGAAAAAAAGAACTTTTTCCAGACTTGCAACCAGAGCACCATATGCATGAAGGCAAGATGTATGATCGAACGGCGGTATTTTCCAAAGCAGTTTGGAAACATTGGGGTGAGCGTCAAATGGTGATTCCTGATTTGGCAACCAATGCCGAAAAATTCATTGAAGCTGTTGAGCGAGGCAATGCTGTTTGCCGTAAATACTTCCCTTATTACACATTGTACTGCGTTGGCATTCGTTTGCGCGAAGAGCATCAGGCACATTATGAACTTTCCAGTATCCCTTCCGATGCTAAGGGTTTTGCGTATGGCTGTGAATTTGAACCGATGTACAATGGGCAGGAATATAGCCGAGATACACTACAGTCTTTTAAAAATGAAATTTATGATGTGGGTGTAGAGCTTGAGACCAGTTATTACCGTTTTGGTGGTATGATGAAAGGCTATATTCGCCGCGCTTTGGGTGATGAAATAGTGGAAAAACACTTAGAACTCAAAAAAGAAGTAGATCCTGCCATGATTTTGAATCGGGATGTTATTTTTTAATCGTGTTGTTTACAGGTTGTTTATAATGGAGTAGCCATAAGTTGTGGAATGACACAAGTTTTTGGGGTTATTGTTATGATTGAAGTTGAGAGGGTGAAAGTATGCGAACACATCATATTATCAATGACGTAACGAAATTAAACCCTGTGGCTATAAAAGGGGTTTTATATCCTGAAAGTGTTGAGGAAATACAAGCTGCCATTTGTTGTTATGATGTAATTTCTATTGGTGGTGGTCATTATAGTATGGGTGGTCAAACAGCCCATGAAAACTCCATACACCTTGATATGAGAAACTATAACAAAGTGTTATCTTTAGATACGAAGAATAAAGAAATTACTGTGCAGCCAGGCATAACTTGGAAAAATATCCAAAAGAAAATTAATAACGAAGGCTTGGCCATCTCTATTATGCAAACGTATGCAAATTTCACGGTGGGTGGAAGCATAAGTGTCAATGTGCATGGGCGTTATATTGGTGCAGGACCTTTGATACTTTCGTTAATGGCGCTGAAATTTATCAACGCTCTTGGCGAAGAGAAAGTGGCAAGCAGAGAGAAAAATAAAGACGCTTTTTCTATGATTGTTGGTGGTTATGGAAGTGTTGGTATTATAACGGAAGCTACACTAAAACTAGCTGATAACGTCAATATGTCACAAATAAGCCATAAAATGGATGTTGATGCTTATATGCAATCATTAGCAAGTATCACGCAAGATTCTAAGTCTATTTTTCATAATGCTGATATTTATCCTCCACATTATAGTCGGGTGAACTCAGTTACGTGGGTGGAGACAAAAGAAGAGCCGACTCATTCGGAGCCTTTACAACGTAAAAGGCGTTTTTATCCTTTAGAAAAGTACGCTCTATGGGCAATTTCAAGCACTCCTTTTGGACCTCTGCGTAGAGAATATTTGTATGATAAGTTTATTTTTTTTAAGCAACGGGTACACACACGTAATTTTGAAGCCAGTTATGATGTCGCAGAGCTTGAACCTTTAACAAGAAAGTATTCAACCTATGTATTACAAGAATATTTTATACCCGTCCCTCATGCGAAAGATTTTATTAAAAAAATTGCCAAGATTTTTCAGGAGTATGGGGCGAATATTATCAATATATCTATACGTCACTCCATTGCTAATAGTGAGGCAGTACTGAGTTGGAGCCGGCAAGAGGTGCTTGCTTTTGTGGTGTATTATAAACAAGGAACATCACTTGAAGAGCAAGAGTCTGTTGCGGTGTGGACACGAAGGGCTATTGATGCAGCAATCGCATGTGAAGGCACATATTATTTGCCATATCAGCCACATGCGACCAAGGCTCAACTTAAAAAAGCATACCCAAGTTTTGGGCATTTCGAAACGCTAAAGAAGGAAATGGACCCTGCTTATAAGTTTAGGAATGCATTGTTTGATAAATACATTTATGCAAAGAGAAATGTCAGAATGCTTAACCATTATGATTTGGTTACGCGTGTGCCTTATAAAGATAAGCTCTATGATTTTTTACGTTTTGTGTTTCGTTCAGATGAATGCAAGGTCTTTGCTTCAACTATTAAGGCGCAACGAACATGCAATAGTGAAGAAGAAATATACAAACAAATACAGCAGGAATGTGCTATTGGCTTGCGATCACTTTGCTACCCAAAGGTTGTAAAACACCTTATCCAACAAATGTGGATACAAAACAGAATGCTGTATGAGCAAACCCAAAAAATTGTTGATGGGAATCATTTGCAATCCTTGTTAAGGATAGAACCTACGGACAAGAATCAAGCGACAAAACATTATTTGAATAATAAAGGCATTAAACTTAAAAGTCTGTTTGGGTTCTTACCTAAAAAACCAAATAAATCCTACTTTATTAAGGACAGCCCCTTAGATACGATGCTTGAGTCATTGGAGGAGAATGCATTCGATGTCGTTACCGTATATGGAGGTTTGCACCATTTGGAGAAAGAAAATCGCGAGCGTGTACATACCTTGATTCATAGGGCACTTAAAGTCGGCGGTATTTTTATTCTAAGGGAACATGATGTTAAAAATAAAGAGATGTTTTCTTTTGTATCGCTGATTCATGCGGTGTTTAATGCGGTGACCAATGAATCATGGGAAGTGGAAGCCAATGAAGTGCGAGAATTTGAATCGATTAGTGCTATTGTGAAGTCTATAGAATCTACAGGTTTGCGAGATATGGGCTTTCGCTTACAGCAATATGGCGATCCAAGCCTTAATACTTTGCTTGGTTTTAGAAAGTAGGTTGGATATATGAAGTATTGCGCACTCCTTTTTCTTTTTTTATGTATAGCTGGAGAGGGGCTTGCAGAAGAGCCAAATGATGCGCGACCAGCCGACCAGACCTATCTGACCTACCCCGAGTGGTTTTTAGTCTTTAGTCCTGATGAGTATGCATATTTTTTAAATCATCATAATGCTTATGATTTTCCATATTTTGGGCATTTATCTCAATTTTGGGAAGGTTACCGTGTGATGTACAATAAAACGCTTGAAAAAGGTTACCAGCTTAACATGGGTTATCATGTGATGATTATGGTGATTGGTTTAAGCACGACGGTGGAGTATG
>JALUXZ010000158.1 GCA_027018935.1 Mariprofundaceae bacterium | reverse complement strand
TCACGCGCTTGATTTTGGTAAACTTACCAAAGTTGGAAAAGTAAACGGCAAATATCAAGCGGTTAACATGCCAACCAATTTGGGTACGCCTGTGAACTATATTGGTTCAACAACTGGCCCTGGTTATAATGAAAAAGGTTCTCCATACCAAGTTTCATGGTCTGTATTCCCAAATGTTGCCAAGGTGGACATCAAAACCGTTGGTAAATGGTGTAAAGGCAATGAATTTAAAGAAAACCACGGACATGGCGTTCGCAATCTTGTGAAAAACCCAGATTTATTATCTCCAATAAAATAAACCTGTAATCACACATGATTCAAACAAAAGCCGCTCTATCTTGGGGCGGCTTTTTTGTTATTCCAACAAGAAGCTGTCATTCCGACCAACGCGGAGGAATCTTATGAATCCAAAACAGGTAACTCAATCCTGACACACAAACCATTCGGTTCACGATTTTCTAGTGTTAAACAACCCCCATCGCGCTCCAATGTTTCCTTTACAATTGCCAAGCCCAAACCATGACCACTACCAGCACGCGAACCATCCACACAATAAAAACGCTCAGTCACATGTGGCAAATCTTTTTCAGGAATACCCTCTCCCTCATCTTCAATGCGCAGCGATTCACCATCCCAAACACAATGAATGTCACTGCCCTCAGTAGTATAACGCACAGCATTGGATGCAATATTCATCAACACGCGAAAACAATCAGATTCCTGCATTGCAATACGCAACACATCAGGCACTTCACCATGAACACGCACATCCTTCATCGCCATTTCTGGCTGCAACGTTTGCCAAACTTGTTGCAGCACACTGGGCATATCACAATGCGCATCACCCGCCCCACCATATTCAATCTGCTCCACTGTGAGCAAGCCCTCCAATAAATGATTCACATGCTTTGCTTCTTGCGCAATCACCTGTGCCGCTTCTTGCCTTAACGCTGCATCATCAGCAAAACTTTCCATGCTACGCGCATAACCAAGCAATGAAGTTAGTGGTGTTTTTAAATCATGCATCAAATTCGATACAAAAGTTTTACGTTGCTCTTGCAAATTATATTGTTCGGTAATATCCAAACACAGAAGCAAGCCTTGCCCATCTTCCAATCCTGCCAAACGTGGTAAAAGAACTTTGTCATCAATAAATATTTTAGGTAATTCCGCCGCATCAGGTAAGGATTTTACTGCCTTATGAAAAGCGTTGAGCCAATCAGGGTTTCGATAAAATAACACCATGGACTGCGGCAATGTCGATGCATCATGAATCCCAAACAGACGCATACCTTTAGCATTGGCAGCCATCACTCGCCCTGATTTATCCACCCTTAAAATCGCCTCTTCAATCGCTGACAATAAATGATCCAGCCTATGTGTTCTTGTCGCTAAACTTGCGTTAACTTTTTTTAACTTATTTTGGGATGATATAACCGCTTCCTTTTTATGATGCACTTCACGGGATAGGTAACGCACATGCAAAAACCACCCCAATATAAGCACACCTATCCATAGCCATGGCCAACTCATGATGGCTTCGGCGTAAATCGATAGCCCGAACCGCGAACTGTCACAATGCAATCACCCATACCATGCTCACTCAAGGCTTCACGCAAACGCTTGATGGTAACATCAACCGTGCGCTCCTCGACAAAAGCATTCACCCCCCATGCATAATCCAGCAAATAACTTCGACTACGAACCTTATCTGGCTTAGCCATCAAGGCTTGCAACAAACGAAATTCCAAAGGTCGTAAATCCACCCGTTTATCTGCAATACGCACTTCCATGGCATCCTTATCCAAATCAATTGCTGAACCCATAGGTTTCGCCAGACTTTGATGCGCAGAACGGCGCAATAATGCTTGAACACGTGCAATCAACTCTTCTGGCTCAAAAGGTTTCGCCAAATAATCAT
>JALUXZ010000157.1 GCA_027018935.1 Mariprofundaceae bacterium | reverse complement strand
CTGTATGCCCTACATTTTCCAAGTCATTGTGTTTGCCGCCTGCACGTACACATTTTTGGCTGGATGTAGCACGAACATAAGGACGGGTTTCATCACCCAAAAACACATGTTTAAAGGGAACCATACCCGCATTGGTAAACATTAAAGTCGGATCGCCATGCGGCACGAGTGAGCTTGATTCTACAACTTCATGCCCTTTGCTTGCAAAATAACCAAGAAACTTCTTGCGAATTTCTGATGTTTTCATGCTGTCATTCCCCATTTTCCAAATCTTCACACACTTCTTCATTCAAGGCGCGCAGAATCGTATCATTATCGTAACCTTTATTCCGCAAAAAACGGGCATGACGCTGCCATACCCGCTCATTTTGTTTGCGTAAACCTTGCGGGTCACGGCTATGTAATAATTCGCGACAAGCATCAGATGCATCAAATCCTACTGCTGCCTCATCCACTGCCGCTTGTAATGCCGTTTCTTCCGCACCTTTTTGCCTAGCCTTTGTTGCAGCCATCCACAAAGATTCACCTTTTTTCAAGCGATAGCGTAAAAAAGCTTCGGCATAACGCGCCTCGCTTAAATAACCATAACCTTTCAACAGCTCAATCGCCGAATCTATAGCAATCTCATCACAATCACGTTGTAACAATTTACCCCGCAACTCCGCTTCACAATGTTCACGCATGGTCAATAAACGCAGGGCTATACTATAAACTTCCTGCACATCCTGCCGCGACATTTAAGCTTCTTCTACAACATCCTTCGCATCACCCATGCCTAAATCAGCACGTACCTTTGCTTCAATATCTGCCAGCATATCTGGGTGATCCTTCAGAAATTGAATGGCATTATCGCGCCCTTGTCCAATACGTTCCGTACCTGCTGCATACCAAGCACCACTTTTCTTCACATGTCCAAATTCAACACCCATATCGACTACTTCACCCACATGGGATACACCTTCCCCATACATAATCGAGAACAATGCCAATTTAAAAGGCGGTGCCATTTTGTTCTTCACAACCTTCACTTTCGTTGAGTTACCAAGAATTTCATCACCCTTCTTAATCGAGCCTGTACGACGCACATCCAAACGCACAGAGGCGTAAAATTTCAAAGCATTACCACCTGTTGTGGTTTCTGGGTTACCAAACATCACACCAATTTTCATGCGAATCTGATTAATGAAAATAATGGTTGTTTTAGAGCGTGAAATAGAACCCGTTAGTTTACGCAAGGCTTGCGACATCAAACGCGCTTGCAAACCCATATGTGAGTCGCCCATATCGCCTTCAAGCTCGGCCTTCGGAGTCAAAGCAGCCACAGAATCCACTACAATAATATCCAATGCCCCAGAGCGGGTAAGCATATCCACCACTTCCAAAGCTTGCTCACCACAATCAGGCTGAGAAAGCAGCAAATCATCTACATTCACACCCAGTTTACGCGCATATTCAGGGTCTAAAGCATGTTCTGCATCCACAAAGGCTGCTTTACCACCCAATTTTTGAGCTTCTGCCACAGCGTGCAGTGCCAATGTAGTTTTACCTGATGATTCAGGCCCATAAATTTCAACAATACGTCCACGCGGATAACCAGCAATACCCAAGGCTGCATCCAATGCCAATGAACCAGATGGAATCACATCAATGGCAACCCTAGCCTGATCACCCATACGCATGATGGTGCCCTTACCAAACTGACGCTCAATCTGCGCTAAGGCAGTATCCAGTGCTTTATCTTTATCCGACATATTCCCTCCGACGTTGCTGAATCTGAGCCAGTTTCGCCAATCATTCTATTTCAATATTCCGCTACTTAAACCTTTGCGAACGGTAACAGCCAACAACACCCACAACAACGGGCATGTTCAAACAAACAGTAGGGCACCTCGAAAAACCTCGTGCGAGCCAAGCGATGTTGATTTTTGCTCATAGCAAGGCGTAATAGAATGAGTAATAGCACCGCTATTGCCCATTTTATTCAACGAAGCTAGGGGTGAAAAGCACAAGTTTGGCGAAGTAGCGAGGTTTTTCGAGGTGCCCAGTATAGCCCATGCATTCTTTGCGATGATTAAGCTCCCCCTATCAAAAACCTGCCAAAGCAGCATTAAACACTGCACTTGGACGCATAACTTTTTCCAATTTTGTTGGATCAGCATGGAAATAACCACCCATATCCATAGCCTTGCCTTGCGCCTCATTCAATTCTTGCACAATCACTTG
Source organism: Mariprofundaceae bacterium (assembly GCA_027018935.1). GTDB lineage: Bacteria > Pseudomonadota > Zetaproteobacteria > Mariprofundales > Mariprofundaceae. The sequence continues at coordinate 8,931 of JALUXZ010000157.1, read as the reverse complement.
TTCTTTCTCTCTTAATTGCCCAGCCAACGCTGTAAACCTATCTTTTAATGCTCCATCATCATTCTGCTCTGCCAAGGCTTCAGCCCAATACATCGCCAAATAAAAATGACTACCTCGATTATCCAACTCACCAACTTTGCGTGATGGTGATTTATTCTCTTTTAAGAATTTGGCATTGGCAGCATTTAGCGCATTTGCCAAGACCAAGGCTTTGGTATTTCCAGTCTTCGCAGCCAAATCTTCAAGGGATACAGCCAATGCCAAAAATTCACCCAACGAATCCCAACGCAAATGCCCTTCTTGTTCAAACTGCTGCACATGCTTCGGCGCAGAACCACCCGCCCCTGTTTCAAACAAACCACCACCCGCCAACAATGGCACGATTGAAAGCATTTTAGAGCTTGTGCCAAGCTCCAAAATAGGAAATAAATCGGTTAAATAATCACGGAAGATATTGCCCGTCACTGAAATAGTATCGTTGCCTTCTTTCACGCGTTTTAGCGCATGACGAATAGCATCTTGGGGTGATAGTATCTGAATATCCAAGCCTGTAAGGTCATAATCCTGCAAATATTTTTCTACTTTCTTGATTAAATTTTCATCATGGGCACGGTTTGAATCAAGCCAGAAGACCGTCGGATTCGCCGTTGCTTTGGCACGGTTCACTGCCAGTTTTACCCAGTCACGAATCGGCGCATCTTTGGTTTGGCACATGCGCCAAATATCATCCTTCTGCACCTTGTGTTCCATCAACACATCACCTTTTTGATTCAATACGCGTACCACACCAGTTGCAGGAATCTCAAAGGTCTTGTCATGTGAGCCATATTCTTCGGCTTTTTGCGCCATCAAACCAACATTCGCGACATTTCCCATCGTTTTAGGGTCAAATGCACCATGTTCTTTGCAAAATTGAATCGTTTCTTGATACATTCCAGCATAACAACGATCGGGAATCATGGCTTTGGTATCATGCAATTGACCATCCGCCCCCCACATCTTACCCGATGAGCGAATCGCCGCTGGCATGGATGCATCAATAATCACATCGCTCGGCACATGTAAATTGGTAATGCCTTTATCCGAGTCCACCATGGCAAGCCCAGGATTGCTTGCATACACAGCCTGAATATCCGCTTCAATCGCTTGTCGCTCTGCTTCTGGTAGGCTAGAAATCTTGGCATACACATCACCCAAACCATTGTTAGCATCCACACCAAGCTCTGCAAATACATCCGCGTATTTCTCAAAGACATCCTTAAAATACACCGTCACCGCATGACCAAAGATAATCGGATCCGATACTTTCATCATCGTGGCTTTCAAATGCAGTGATAACATCATGCCGCTTTTCTTCGCATCCGCAATTTGCTCGGCATAAAACGCACGCAAAGCAGACACGCTCATCACCGTTGCATCAATCACCTCACCTTCTTGAACCTTTAAATTTTCTTTTAAGGTAATGGTTTGTCCGTCATCCGTTGATAGTTGAATAGCAACACTATCCGCCTGCGTCAAAACAACGGATTGCTCACTACCATAAAAATCACCCTCGGACATATGCGCAACATGCGTCTTTGAATCACTGCTCCAAGCTCCCATCGAATGTGGGTTATCTTTGGCATATTGCTTCACGGCTGCTGCCACACGGCGATCAGAATTCCCTTCACGCAGCACTGGATTCACCGCAGAGCCCAAAACCTTGGCATAGCGCGCTTTAACCGCCTTTTCTTCATCTGTTTGTGCATCTTCTGGATAATTGGGAATATCAAAGCCATGCGCCTGAAGCTCTTTAATTGCAGCTTGAAGCTGCGGCACAGAGGCACTGATATTGGGCAATTTAATAATATTCGTATCAGGGCATTGCGTAAGCTTACCCAATTCCGCCAGGGTATCGTTTTGTTTTTGATCTTCCGTTAAATTCTCTGGAACATTTGCCAATATTCTTGCCGCAAGCGATATATCTCGGCTCTCAACATGCACATCAGCAGCTTGCGTGAATGCCTGCACGATAGGAAAAAAGGAATAAGTTGCTAAAGCTGGAGCCTCATCTGTTTTGGTATAGATGATGGTAGGTGTTTTTGAAGTCATGGGTATCCTGTGACAATATCTTTGATGGGCGATATTTTAGCAGTTTTTTTAGCATTGAGAAAGAATCCAAGCTAGATTCAATATTTGTGAATCATCTGGCTTTGGTTATCATCTCTGAACTTTTCCCTTAAGGATTTTTTCATGCCTCATGCATCAACTGTTTACCTAAAAGATTATCAAGCCCCAGCTTTTTGGGTGGAACACATTCATCTAACATTCACGCTCCAAGCTACAAATACTGAGGTTGTTTCGCTGGTTCAATACAAGCGCAACCCCGATTCAGCCAATAAAACACTTGAGCTTGATGGTAATTCTTTGGAATTATTGGATATTCAACTTGATGGTAAGATATTGCCCAAAACAGCCTATCAACAATATGAACAAGGGCTATCCATAGCTAATCTTCCTGACAGTTTTTCATTAAAGATCACCACACATATCAACCCCGAAGCCAACACGGCTCTGGAAGGTTTGTATCGTTCATCTGGCAACTATTGTACCCAGTGTGAAGCACAAGGCTTTCGCCGTATCACTTATTACCAAGACCGACCTGATGTGATGGCTCCGTTTACGGTCAAAATCATTGCTGATAAAATAGCTAACCCTGTATTACTTTCCAATGGTAATCCTGTGGCTTCTGGCGAATTGGAAGATGGAAAACATTGGGCAGAATGGCATGATCCATTTGCCAAGCCTTGTTATTTATTTGCTTTGATTGCAGGAAATTTAGCCAAAGTAGAAGATACATTCACCACCCAATCAGGGCGCAAAATAAGCTTACAAATTTACACCGAAGAACATCATATCCATCAATGCGGCTTTGCTATGGCATCCTTAAAACGCGCCATGGCTTGGGATGAGCAACGCTTTGGTTTGGAATACGATTTAGATTTATTCATGATTGTAGCCGTTGATGATTTCAATATGGGTGCCATGGAAAATAAGGGCTTAAATATCTTTAACTCACGCCTTGTGTTTGCCAGCCAAGAAACTGCTACCGATGATGATTATATTGCGATTGAAGCAGTGATTGGTCATGAGTATTTTCATAACTGGACAGGCAACCGTGTCACCTGCCGCGATTGGTTCCAACTTAGCCTAAAAGAAGGTTTGACCGTGTTCCGCGACCAAGAGTTTACCGCCGATCACCATGCAAGAGGAGTCAAACGTATTGAAGATGTTCGATTATTACGTGCCCATCAGTTTGCCGAAGATGCAAGCCCAATGGCGCATCCCATTCGCCCCGCATCATTTGTTGAAATTAATAATTTCTATACCGTGACCATCTATGAAAAAGGTGCGGAAATCGTACGCTTGTATCACACCCTGCTTGGTGAAGCTGGATTCCAAAAAGGCATGGATTTATATTTCAAACGCCATGATGGACAAGCCGTAACCACGGAAGACTTTTTAAGTGCCATGGCAGATGCGAACGACACCAATTTATCACAAATGCAAGTTTGGTATGAGCAAGCAGGCACACCGCGTGTGCAAGTGAGGCTTGATTATGATGCTGCAAAGCAAACTTGCACCTTACACTGCAAACAATCTTGCCCCTGCACATCCGAAAGCAAGGATAAAAAGCCTTTCTTAATTCCACTTAAAACCAAACTTCTGGGTAACCAAGGCAAGGCTTTAGCAGATGAAAAGGTTTTGCTTTTCAAAAATACCGAGCAATCCTTTACCTTTGAAAATATCAGTGAAAAACCTATCCCTTCCCTGCTTAGAGATTTTTCCGCTCCTGTCATTTTAGCATATGATTACAGCGATAATGATTATGCCTTTTTGATGCAATATGATGATAATACGTTTAACCGCTGGAATGCCGCGCAAGCCTTGGCAAGCCATACCATTTTAAAGCTTATGCAGGGCGTAGAAACATCGTGTGATACCATCAGCCAAGCATTTAAAAAACTATTGCAAGACCAACAGTTAGAACCTGCACTTCTGGCAGAAGCACTAAGCCTACCTTCCTTATCCGACATTCAAGAAGCATGGCTTGGCACGCATGATACAGTCAATCCTGAACAAGCATTTCAAGCCAGAGAGGTATTAAAAACTGCATTAGCCCAAACTTTGCATGATGATTTTTTACACATTTATCAAAGCCTACAGCCACAAGGTTTAGACGACAAAGCCATACAACAGCGCAAGCTTAAAAATGTATGTTTAGCATATTTGGTACAAAATGGAGCTTATGCCTTGGCCTATCAACAGTTCCAAAATGCTGATAATATGACCGAGCAATATACTGCCCTAGCCCTACTCGCCCATCACGATTGCCCAGAGCGAGCATTGGCTTTACAGACCTTTGAACAACAATGGCAAGATGAAAGCAATGTGATGGATAAGTGGTTTGGCGTGCAAGCAAGTTCACCACTGCCTGATACCTTAAAGCATGTACAAAATTTAATGCAGCACCCTAAATTTTCTTTGGCTAACCCAAACAAAGTTCGCGCCTTGATTGGTGGCTTTGCCATGCGCAATCCCAAATGTTTTCATGCTCAAGATGGCTCTGGTTATAACTTTATTGCCGAGCAAGTGTTGGCATTGGATAAGCTGAATCCACAAATTGCAGCACGCATGGTGCGTGCATTGATGGATTGGAAACGCCTAGAGTCTAAGCGTAAAGCCTTGATGAAAGAACAACTGCAACGTATTGCGAACAGCAAAGGGTTATCGGGAGATGTGTTTGAAATTGTGAATAAAAGCCTCTAATCGAAAAAGAGCCTCTAAGAAACTGTCCTTAGAGGCTCTGACTAGCACAATTACTCTCTACAATGAAACATACCACTCACTATCATCCATATTCACAGGCAATGGCTCACCAGCGCATACTTTATCAAAAGCATCTCGCTTGCCTTCACCTGTTACCATAATAATACGACGATGCGCTAACATTAATGCCGTATAACCCATGGATACACGATCCGATGGCGGTTTGGGGGAATCGAATACAGGCACAGCCAAAGCTTGATTGCTTAAGGCTGGGTTATTGGGAAACAGGCTCGCTGTATGTCCATCTTCCCCCATACCCAACAATACCAAATCCAATCGTTCAATATCAGTCAATGATTCAGCATATAAAAGCGCGCCTTGTTCCGCACCAAGCTCGGCATCAATACGATGAATCTGATCTTGCGGAATCGGCACATGTTCCAGCAGAGCTTCATCTGCCATCACATCATTGCGCTCATCATCGCCCACAGGCAAACAACGTTCATCACCAAACCACACATGCACCTTTGACCACTCAATATCTGCATCGCGTAATAATTCATAACATTGCTTGGGTGTTGTGCCACCCGCCAATACCCAATGAAAAATGCCACGTTGGGCGATGCAATGCCGCGCATCATGTTCTACAAGTTCTGCAACGGCTTGTGCCACGGCGAAGGGTGTTTCAAAACGCTGAATAGATTTATTCATCATGGAGTTCCAATGTCCTCCAGCCGCCTTCACACTCATCCAGTAAAGCATCCATACCTGGAATATCAAGCGTGCCTGCAGGATAGGTTGCAATATCGGTTTCTTTTTCCCATGCATCCATAATTGGCGCAACAATTGCCCAACTTTCTTCGACTTCATCAGCGCGAGAAAATAAGCCTGCTTCACCAAGCATCACATCATGTAATAAGGTTTCATAAGCTTCAGGCATACCCGAACCTACCATGCCGTACGATGCATCCAATTTCACGCCGCGTAATTCTGTAGAAAGCCCTGGTTGTTTGGCAGTCATGGTCAGTTGCATGCCTTCATCAGGCTGCAAACGGAAGATAAGCTCATTATTCGGTACATGTTCGTCATCAAGCTTAAATAATCGCTGCGGAGGCTCTTTAAAACGAATGCAAATTTCAGACACACGATCTGGCAAACGTTTGCCAGTACGCAAGACAAAAGGAACTCCCTGCCAACGCCAGTTATCAATATAAAACTTCACAGCGGCAAAGGTTTCCGTACACGAATCTTCTGCCACATTCTTTTCATCACGATAAGCCAGCAATGTTTCGCCATTCGCTTCACCTGCGGCATATTGCGCACGCACAGCAATATCTTTGACATCTTCAGGCTCAATTTTACGCATGGAGCGCAATACTTTCATTTTCTCATCACGCACATCATTGGCATCCAATGATACAGGCGGTTCCATCGCCACCAAAGCCATGACCTGCATCAAATGGCTTTGAATCATATCACGAAAGGCACCTGAATTTTCATAATAACCCGCGCGGTAACCAATACCCAACGATTCCGATACTGAAATTTGCACATGATCAATATAGTTACGATTCCATAAAGGCTCTAACACGGAGTTAGCAAAACGAAAGACCATCAGGTTTTGCACGGCTTCCTTACCCAAATAGTGGTCAATACGATAAATCTGAGATTCATCAAAATACGATTGCAACTTACCATTCAAATCTTTCGCACTGGCTAAATCCATACCAAAAGGTTTCTCAACTACAATACGACGGAAACCATCTGACTCATCAGCCAAACCAGCATCTTTTAGGTTTTTACAAACAACTTCATACCATGATGGAGGGATAGCTAAATAATACAGAGCGTTGGTTTTCCCTTCATTGGTATGCAGCGTTTTAGCGAGCTGCTGATACATTTCAGGATCCGCCAAATCACCGACAACCAGCTCCAGTTTCTCTGCAATCCGTCTCCATGAAGGTGGATTCATAACAGCTTCTGGGAAATATTGTAACAATTGATCATGCACATAGTTTTCCCAATGTGATTTGGTCCACTTTTCACGCACAGCACCGATAATGCGCGAGTGGTGCCCCAATAAATTCCAGCGATGCATATGTGCCAATGCAGGTAGTAGCTTACGCTTCGTTAAGTCGCCCGATGCTCCAAATATAACAATATTCGTCGGCTCAGGACGCTCCGAACCAATTAACGATGCAAACTTATCATCTGCCATGATTATTCAGCCTCATTGGCTGGCTTGATGGCATGTCCACCGAAACCCGCACGTTGTGCATTAACAATTTTACCTGCAAAAGCATCCTTTTGACGGCTACGAAAACGCATTTGCAAGGCTAATGTCATCACAGGTGTTGGAATGCCCAAATCAATCGCTTCATTGGCTGTCCAACGACCTTCACCCGAATCATCCATCCAGTCGGACAACGATGATAAATCACCATCTTGCTCCAGTGCATCACCTGTCAAATCCAACAACCATGAAGATACAACAGACCCATGCTGCCAAACACGTGAAATTTGATGCATATCCAAATCGAACTCATCCTTGGCTTTCATCAATTCAAAGCCTTCTGCAAAGGCTTGCATCATGCCGTATTCCATGCCGTTATGAACCATTTTTACGAAATGCCCAGAACCCACAGGCCCCATATGTCCCCAACCATTTCCATGATCCGAAGCCAAGGTTGTCAAGGCAGGGGCAATCAAATCGATAGCATTCTTTTCGCCACCAATCATCAATGAATAACCATTTTGTAAACCCCAAACACCACCTGATGTGCCACAATCGGCAAATAAGATGCCTTTTTCAGCTAATTCAGCACCGCGACGCTGACCTTCTTTGTAGTTGGAGTTACCACCATCAATAATTAAATCACCAGCTTCAAGACCTGCATGTAATAAATTTTCAATACTTGAATCAACAAATTGATGTGGAACCATGACCCAAACCACCCGTGGTGTTGGTAATTGTGCAATCAAATCTTGCAAACTATTTGCTGCAGAAACAGCTTCAAACTCGGTTGCCAACGCTATGGCTGGCGCATCATCCAGATCATAAGCAACCACTTCATGATTACCCTGCATCAAACGCTTCACCATATTGCCGCCCATGCGACCCAAACCCACCATTGCCAACTTCATCACCAATCTCCTTTTACATATCATATTTATCACAAACCATTAAAAACAAGCACCAAGACGCTAACATGCAACAAGTGTCATAAGGTAGTAAATTCTAAATTGGATATTCAGACATAAAAAGCAATTTCTTAGACATACTTACCTATAGGGCACCTCGAAAAACCTCGGTACTTCGCCAAACTTGTGCTTTTCACCCCTAGCAGCGTTGAATAAAATGGACAATAGCGATGCTATGACTCATTTCATTGCGCCTTGCTATGAGCGAAAATTAACGTCGTTTAACTCGTGCGAGGTTTTTCGAGGTGCCCTATAAACATTGAAGAGTAAGAGATATGAACCGCAAGTCTCACTTTAATGGAGCATGAATAAAAAAACCATGCCCAACTTAGTTGGACATGGTTAATATTTCTAACAGTGCAATAGCAACCTATTGCTTTATTTCACCTGCTTTTTCGGAATCTTTTTAGGGTCTACAAATAACATTTTGGTAGGGTCTTTAAATCCAACAACACCACCAACAAAGAAGTAGCCACAAGCAAAGATAAATGCTGATAAAAGCATTGCAAAATAAACGATGATCACAAATATACCTTGGTCAACATCCAATACAATGGTAAAGCCATCCTCAGTTTTATTCACTTCGTGAATGGTTAACGATATTGCTTGAACCCTTAACTCAGAACCCGTCAATACAAAAATATCCTTGGTAAACAAAAATTTATTCATTTGCTCTCTAATCTGAGCAACAAGGGGGTCTGCACTTTTATTCCACAATGTAAATCCTGCTTCATTCGAGCTTTTGCCTGAAAATGTTAATATTACTTTTTTATCTTTAGGGATTTTCAAATAAAATGAGTCATCCTTTGGTTGATAAGCAACCTTGGTTGTGAATGTCATCGTTCCCCATTGTTTATCCAACCCAGAAGCTAACATAATGCTTGATTTAAAAGCCACATCACCTGAATCCAAAATTGTTAC
>JALUXZ010000156.1 GCA_027018935.1 Mariprofundaceae bacterium | reverse complement strand
AGTTACCCAAACGAATATGACCCGCTGCTGAATGAATTACATGCCCCGCTTTTTCGATACGCACACCAATAAATGCCGATGCTGCGAGCACACAGTGCTTGGGGAAATATGTTGACACCTGATTAGCTGCTTGCACACCATTTTGTAGTGTTAACCATGTCACTGTTGGTTTTACAACATGCAATAATGATTCACACATATCATCCAATTGCGTTGTCTTACAACACAATAAAATCACATCGCAATCTGCCAATATTTCCACATCATCACTGGCATTCACGCTAAAAACATCTTGTTTGCCAGCACTTTCATAACAAAGACCTGTATTCTGTAATGCCTGCAAGTGAGCACCGCGCGCCAAAAACACCACATCTAATCCAGCCCGTTGCAATGCAAGCCCATAAAAGCAGCCAACTGCCCCAGCCCCTGCAATACCAACACGCATTGTTGCATCCATTCTATCGCACCTCCAAACCACGAACATTCCATCACACTTACCGAAAAACACTTCATTTGCACGTTTGTTTCATGTTATGGTGCGGTCACTTATAATCTAGTAGTGATAGTTAGGAGCCTCCATGCCAAGCAACGAACAAAACGAAGATCAGAAAAAAGCCTTGTTACGTCAAGATGCACTGGACTATCACCGTCTCCCCACACCTGGAAAAATCACTGTTCGCGCTAGCAAACCTTGCATCACCCAGCGCGATTTATCATTGGCGTACACACCTGGTGTCGCAGAGCCTTGTCTCGCTATTGAGAAAAATCCTGAATTAGCAGATGAATACACATCACGCGCCAATTTGGTTGGTGTGATTAGTAATGGTACAGCTGTTCTAGGACTTGGAAACATCGGTGCTTTGGCAGGCAAACCTGTGATGGAAGGTAAGGGTGTATTATTCAAACGCTTTGCTGATATTGATGTGTTTGACTTGGAAGTAGATGAGCTTGATCCGATGGCATTTGTGGAAACTGTCGCACGCTTAGAGCCCACCTTCGGCGGCATCAATTTAGAAGACATTAAAGCGCCTGAATGTTTTATCATCGAAGAAGAATTAAAAAAGCGCATGAACATTCCCGTATTGCATGATGATCAACATGGTACAGCAGTGATTATGGCTGCGGCATTTATCAATGCCCTAAAATTGCAGGATAAAAATATCGAAGATGTCAAAATTGTCTGTCTTGGTGCGGGTGCTGCGGGTTTTGCTTGCATGAAACTCATCGAGCAACTTGGTGCCAAGCATGAACATATCTTCTTTCTTGATCGCAAGGGTGTAATTCACAACAACCGCGAAGAAGAACTACCTCCACACAAAGCCTATTTTGCCAATGGCGAAAAAGCTCAAAGTCTTGAAGATGTCATCGTTGATGCAGATGTATTTGTTGGACTTTCACAAGGCAATGTCGTCAAACCAGAAATGCTGCAAAGCATGGCAGATAGACCCATTGTATTTGCCATGGCAAATCCAAATCCAGAAATCGACTATGAACTCGCTATGCAAACACGCTCTGATTTAATCATGGCAACAGGTCGTTCCGATCATCCTAACCAAGTCAACAATGTATTAGGCTTCCCATTTTTATTTCGTGGCGCACTCGATGCTCGCGCCACCACATTCAATGAAGAAATGAAACTGGCTGCCGTCTATGCACTGGCAGAACTTGCCCGTGAAGAAGTCCCAGCTTCTGTATTAAAGGCTTATGGTGAAAAAGAATTACGCTTCGGACCCAAATATATTCTACCCAAACCCTTTGATCCACGTTTGATTGAAGTCGTACCAGCTGCTGTTGCCAAAGCTGCCGCCGAAACGGGTGTAGCCCGTAAACCTATTGAAGATTATGCCGCTTATGCTGAAAGCTTGGGTGATCGCATTGATCAATCGCGTACGTTCATGCGCATGATTATCGAAAAAGCCAAACATCAACCACTTAAATTGGTCTTACCTGAAGGTGATGATGAAACAGTCATTCGCGCAGCAACCATTATGCGTGACGAAGGCATTGCCAAACCTATTTTAATGGGTAATCCAGACACCATCCATGCCCAATTCACTGCTATGCATTTGAATGCTGATGGCATTGAAATTTTGGATCCACATTTGGAAGATTCACGTTTTGAAAGCCTTGCCGATGCATGGTATTTTGATCGCAAACGTCAGGGCGTATTGCGCCAAGATGCAGCCAAAAATTTACGCCATGATCGCAATACATTGGCTGCTATGATGGTGCGCCAATGCTTTGCTGATGGCATGTTATCAGGGCGCACTGCGCATTATCCCGATGTACTGCGTCCAGTCTTACAAGTTTTAGGACATGACAGCACCACAGGCAAACGCCACCACGTTTATGGCATGTATATGATGGTCATGGAAGACCATGCATATTTCATGGCTGACTGTACCGTGAATGTAGATATGAATGCAGAGCAATTAGCAGAATTAGCAGTGCTTACTGCTGAAACAACTGCTTCATTGGGTTGTGAAGCACGTATTGCCATGCTTTCTTTCTCCAACTTTGGTAGCGCAACACACCCAGAAGCCAAAAAAGTAGCCGATGCTGTACAAATTCTACACCGCGATCACCCAAATATTGCTGTTGAAGGTGAAATGCAAGCAGATACGGCTGTGAATCCAGATATTTTAGCACAATACCCTTTCTCGCATATCAAAGGTGCTGCGAATGTACTGATTTTCCCAACCATGCAGGCAGGTAATATTGCTTATAAATTACTCAAAGAATTGGGCAAAGGCACTGCCATTGGCCCTATCTTAATCGGGTTACCACAACAGGTTCATGTACTTCAAACAGGTGCTAGTGTTGATGATATTGTGAATATGGCAGCGATTGCATCAGCTCGTGCAAGTTAAGAGGCAAATATAGTAAAAAAATGAACATTCAAACAAATGGATGAAAATATTTGAAGTTGGTCAAACTATTTAAGCCTCTTTTTCGAATTTGGTATATGGTGGATTTTTGGCTAACAAAAATTCCAAATCATTCAATTATTAAATTAAATACTTTGTTAATGATATTTTTAGGGGGGTGTTTTATTACCTTCCTTCAATTTACCAACGACTTATCAGTCAATGTTGATAGAATAACTGGGATTATCATTTTTTTATTAATTCTACTTCTAATCAAGCAAGCACTATTTAGTGAAAAGGAAATACAGGAAGATGAACACTATATTGCAATAGTTCCAGATGACTTTCTAGCAATCAATCACTTTGGAGGAATGCTTAGCGTACTTACCACCCTAATAATTTCCTTTGCAATTACTAAGGATGCTTGGGGATCTATCATTGCTTCTGCTATAGCTTGGGGAATGTGGTTACGAGCAGACTCTTTGATTGGCCCATCTAATGAAGATAAAGAATGGAGAGTATTCACAGCCTTCAATCGCCCAAAGAAAATTTATTTTGAAATGAATGATGGGCAATTTCATCAAATTAAATATTATCGCAAGCAAGACAAAATTCTTAAGCATTGCATGAAAACAGTACCAGAATCTAAAATTGAGTGGTTATCTTACACTTAGGGGCACCTCGAAAAACCTCGCTACTTCGTCAAACTTGTGCTTTTCGTCCCTAGCGGCGTTGAATAAAATGGGCAATAGCGTTGCTATTACCCACCTCATTGCGCCTTGCTATAAACAAAAATCAACGGCGCTTGACTCGCACAAGGTTTTTCGAGGTGCCCTTAGCTAAAACCGCCTTAAGCTAGAGGGCAGTCTTTCATATTCTTAATGATGAAAAATCAACCTCTTGGCAAATATGTTGAAGGGTTTAAATCTTTACCAAACTTACGCACTTCAAAATGCAAATGCGGACCAGTGGAATGCCCTGTCGAGCCAACCCGTCCAATCAACTGATTTGCATCAACTTCATCGCCAGCTTTCACTGCTGCACTAGACATATGTCCATAACGTGTGCGGTAACCATAACCATGATCAATCTCAATCAAATAACCATAACCACGCATTTTACCCGCAAATACCACCACACCATGGCTCGCTGCCAATACTGCTGCACCAAAGCGATTGGCAATATCCACACCACGGTGCATGGCACGTTGCCCTGTGAATGGGTCAATACGCATACCATAATGCGAACTTAAATAACCACCTTCCGTAGGCCATGCATGAGGACGAGCCAAACCTTCTTCACGCTCACCCTGCAAAACCATATCAATCGCAGATAGCTGCGCATCCAAGTGGGTCAATTGTAAACCCACATGCTGCATCTGCTCATCCAAAGCCAATACGGGGGTTTGTTCAAGGCGAGGCCCACCCAATGCAGGGGTCACGCCAAAATCAAATTCATTTTTATTCAATTTAGACACTTCAACCAAACGTTCACCAAGTGAATCCAAACGCAGCACACTGGCCTGAATTTGCCCAAGGTTGCGTGCATACACAGCTAATTTCTTCTTTTCTATGTCCAGCTTTGCTTGCATATCAGCATAGGCTTCATTCTGACGTTGACGTACTACTTGCAACATAGTTTGCGAATTTTGCAAACTTAACTGTATTTGTTTCGCCTGATAAACACTGTATGTGCCCCATGCACCAAAAGCCAATAGTGCCAAAACCGTACCTACAACATAAAACAAGCTACGCTGACTTACACGGTAAGTACGCACTTGCCCAGCATCTGGCACCAACATCAACGAAAAATATTTCAAAGTATCCCTACTCCTTACCCGCCTGAACGCGACTTTATAACACTTTAAGAGGTGTTAGTCAAAGAAACGCCCGTAACCTATCTTTATAAAAAGCATATTTCACTTTTTAAGCCATTATATTTGACCCGCCCCACACACAGCTTATGCTTTGCCACTATGCAAGTATCAGACCAAGCTTCCTTATCTATCGCGCGTCATGCCATGCAGTTTATTTGGCAAACATCATTATCCGCCCAAGACAATAGCATCATTGGCTTATTGGGTAGTCAAATAAAAGGAGAAATTGACAACGCAACACACACACAACTGTGGCGAGTTTCACCACCAGAAGCGTATGAAGATGTAATGCAGCTCACACATACAGAAGCGGCTTTAACAAAGCTCAAGCAAGTCTCACAAACTTGGCAAGACAATCAAATCGTCTTATCGGGTGTTTATCAATGTGCACGCCCAACAATCAGTGCGATGAAAAACACAGAGAAGCTGTTAAGCCCACATTTCAAACAACACGATAATATGCCATTTATTCACCTCAATATTTCCTTTGATACTAAGGGAGTATTGGAATCTGAAGCATGGATACTGAAAAATGGACAAGCCATTCAAATCCCTATGTTGCTGACTGAAGATGGACAGACAGCAGCAAAAAGTTAGGTTCGCGATATGCGTATTTGTCATATTGGTTTAAATCATAAAACTGCACCGGTTGAACTTCGCGAGCGACTTGCCGTGCAAGAGAAAGATATTGCATCTATCTTACAAGCCCAAGTTGCACTTCCTGCTATTCGTGAAGCGGCACTTCTCTCAACCTGTAACCGTGTTGAAATGACCGTGGTTACCCACGATCCTGATGCTGCAATTGCATTGGTTCACGAATGGTTTGCAGAAACATCTGGCATGGATTTCGAGCAAGTTTGTCCACATCTTTATGCCTACACCACCGATGATGCCGTAAAACACCTGTATGCTGTTGCCTCTGGTTTGGATTCTTTGGTATTGGGTGAACCTCAAATTTTTGGGCAAGTCAAAGCATCTTACGAACAAGCTTTGGCTGCTGGCACTGCTGGACATATCTTACACCGCTTATATCAATCTACCTTCTCAGCTGCCAAACGTGCGCGTAGTGAAACAGCCATTGGCAAACAATCGGTCAATATTTCATCGTGTGCTGTTGAACTTGCCAAACGTATTTTTGATGAATTAACAGGCAAAACCGTATTGCTTATTGGGGCTGGTGAAATGGCTGAACTGGCAGCCCGCCACTTACGCGGCAATGGTTGCAATAATATTTTAGTCGCCAACCGCACCTTGGCACGCGCTCAAAACCTTGCTATTGAGTTTGAAGGTCATGCGCTCACACTAGAGCAGTTACCTGATTATCTAGATTCAGCGGATATTATTATTTCCAGTACAGGTGCAAATACTTATGTATTGTTGCCTGAAGTGATGCAGGCGGCAATGGAAAAACGGCGTGGCAAACCGATGTTTCTTGTCGATATTGCTGTACCACGCGATATTGACCCACGTATTGCCGATATTCCTGGGGCTTATGTCTATGACATTGATGATTTGCAACAGGTTGTGCAGGGCAACCGTGAAAATCGCGAAAAAGAATCAGAGCAAGCACGTACTTTACTTGCCGAAGAAGAAAAAACATTTCTTTTATGGCTAAAATCTCTCGAATCTGTACCCCTTATTCGCAGTATTCAGCAGCAAAGTGATGCCATTCGCCAAGATGAATTGCTTAAAGCTGGGCGTTACTTGAAAGGTCTATCACCCGAACAGCAGGAAGCCGTCGAACGCTTTAGTCGCTCGTTGATGAAACGTTTTTTACATCCAAGCTTACGTAGCTTAAAAAGTCTTCCCGAAGATATGGAAGGTGATTTATTGATGGGTGCAGCACGCAAATTGTTCGATGTGGAAATTAAGCCTGTGGAAGCAAGCTCTGTGACACAACATAAGGAGTCCGATGAACACACGTCTGGATGATATCCTGCACAAGTATGAAGATATTACCGTCATGCTTGCTGACCCTGAAGTTACATCGAATCAAAAACGCTACACTGAACTTTCCCGTGAATTTTCAGACATTGAACCTGTCGCAGAAAAAGCCAAGCACTATCAAGATTTAGAGCAACAACTCAAAGACAATCAGGAGTTGATGGCAGATCCTGATTGCGATGCAGAGCTTAAGGGTATCGCGCAAGAAGAGATTCAAGAGCTTAAAAAAGCCATTGAAGCATGCAATGATGAGCTTACCCTGCTTTTATTGCCTAAAGACCCGAATGATAATCGCAATGTTATTCTTGAAGTACGTGCTGGCACAGGCGGTGATGAAGCCGCTCTTTTTGCTGCCGACTTATTTCGTATGTATAGTCGGTATGCTGAAATCAAAGGTTTTAAAGTCGAAGTATTATCCAGCAACAGTATTGGTATTGGTGGTTATAAAGAAGTCGTTGCACAAATCACAGGTACAGGTGTATTCTCTACATTCAAGTTTGAATCAGGCACCCATCGTGTTCAGCGTATCCCCACCACAGAATCAGGTGGACGCATTCACACATCCGCATGCACTGTCGCCGTATTACCCGAAGCCAAAGAAGTGGATATCGATATTCGCCCCGATGATTTGCGCATTGATGTGTATCGCGCCTCAGGTGCTGGTGGTCAGCATGTGAATAAAACCGAATCTGCGGTACGTATCACCCATATTCCTTCGGGTACGGTGGTACAATGTCAAGATCAAGCCAGCCAACATAAAAACAAAGCCCAAGCCATGAAGGTATTACAAGCCCGCATTCTCGCCAAAGAGCAAGAAACCGCACACAATGAGCGCGCCGAGGTACGCAAAGATATGGTTGGCTCTGGCGATCGCTCCGAGCGGATTCGCACTTATAACTACCCACAAGGGCGCGTAACCGATCATCGCATCAATTTAACCTTGTATAAATTAGAACAAATTATGGGTGGTGAAATGGATGAGTTGATTGAAGCGTTGATTACCCATCATCAGGCGGAACTGCTCGCATCACAAGGCGCATGAGTGCCAAAGAACATCTACAACAAGCCATAGCAAAGCTGCAAGCCGCTGACTGCGAGTCAGCACGGCTTGATGCTGAATGTTTACTAATGCATGCATGGGGCATCAACCGCACCCAGTTAATTATCAAAGCCCATGACGACTTACCCAGTGATGTCGCACATATCTTCTCTGAATATATTGTTCGCCGCTGCAAGCGTGAACCAGTCGCATATATTATTGGCGAGAAAGAATTTTGGTCTCGCAGCTTCAACGTTAGCCCTGATGTATTGATTCCACGCCCTGAAACCGAGCATTTGATTGAAGAATTATTAAAGCTCTATCCCGACACGCAAGCCCCCTACTACTTTGCTGATATTGGCACAGGCTCTGGCTGTATTGCCATCACTATCGCTTGTGAATACCCCAATGCTATCGTGCTTGCTACCGATATTTCAGAGAAATCATTAATCATTGCACGCAGCAATGCGGAAAAACACGTTGTAAGCGAACGTGTACAATTCAAGCAAGGTGACTTGTACCAAGCCTTTGATGCAAATACCCAAGCCTTTGATGCTATTCTCTCCAACCCGCCTTATGTGTCCGTCGATGAAATGCATGGTCTGGAACAAGAGTTGCACCATGAACCTTCCCACGCACTTACCGATACAAAAGATGGTTTAAGCTTACTTCGCATTCTTTTAAACGAAGCTCCGAACCACCTTAAGCAAGGCGCTTATATACTTGTTGAAACTGGCTTATGCGGACTACCTAAAACACCTGATGCCATCACTATGCTTTACTCTTATCATGACCTTGCAGGCAACCTGCGTGGTGGCGTGTATCAATATTGACGCTATAACGTCATAACGCTAACATGCAGGTTATGAGTACATTATCAAAACGCTCTACTGTTTATTTTGAGCCTGAAATACACCAAGCCTTGCGCATAAAAGCTGCAACAGCGCATATATCTGTTTCTGACCTGGTAAATGAAGCTGTGCGTTTGTCACTTCAAGAAGACCAAGAGGATTTAAAAGCCTTTGAAATAAGAGAAAGTGAGCCAACTTTAAACTATGAAGAGTTATTAAATGAGCTAAAAACACATGGCAAAATATAGCCTTGTTTTTAAAAAGTCAGTTGCCAAAGACCTTAGAAAAATCCCCAACAATGATGTAAAGCGCATACTTGAACGTATGAACTTGTTACTGAAAAACCCAAGAGCCGATGGCTGCATCAAACTTTCCAATCAAGAAAAATACCGTGTAAGGCAAGGCATATATAGAATCATCTATGAAATCCAAGATACTGAATTGGTCATTACTGTCGTGAAAGTTGCGCATCGTGGCACTGTTTACAAAAGCAGCTAGCAATATTGACGAATACAGTTTTTATCTGTGCCGTGTTAATATGTAATGGTCAAGTAAGTTTGATTATCAATTAAGAGCAAACACGCTTACATATTTACCACCATCGCAGTACACGCTAGCCTTTCGCTATCCTTAAAAGACGGTACTGGCAACAGACTGAAGCGGAAAGGTGAATATGACGCAGATTAAAAAACGAACCACAGCAAGTACATTGCTGGCGGACAAACAAGCCCAGCGCAAACAAGTATGGCTAACTGCCTACGACACCCCTACTGCCGCATTGGCTGAAATGGCTGGTGTGGATGTGATTTTAGTTGGTGATTCTTTGGGCATGGTTTCTTTAGGCTTTGATTCCACCATTCCCGTTACCCTTGAACATATGATTCATCATACTGCCGCTGTGGTACGTGGGCGCGATAAAGCTTGGGTGGTCTGTGACCTTCCTTTTGGCAGTTATCAAGCATCACCTGAACAAGCTTTTGCATCTGCAGCACAAGTATTACAGCAAACTGGCTGTGATGCGGTTAAAATTGAAGGCGGGCAACATATGGCTGCCACGATTGCGTTTTTAAGTGAGCGCGGCATTGCTGTGGTCGCGCACTTGGGACTTACCCCACAATCTGTAAAAAAGTTTGGCGGTTTTAAAAGGCAAGGTCAAAGCGATGAAGCTGCCGATATTATCTTTCAAGATGCGCAAGCCGTCAGTAATGCTGGTGCTGTAGCTGTAGTTTTGGAGTGTATCCCTGATGACTTGGCAGCACGCATCAGCGCAGCCATTGAAATTCCCAGTATTGGTATTGGTGCAGGTAAGGATTGTGATGGACAGGTATTAGTATGGCATGATTTGCTCGGTCTATCTGAAAAGAATCCTCCCTTTGCCCCAGCCTATACCAACCTACGCGAGAGCATTACAACAGCCATTGGGCAATGGTGTGATGACGTGCGCGCAGGCAAACAACCATGATTATTGCAGATCATCCAACTGCATTACGGCAATATTTAGCAGGGGTAAAGCAAAAACGCATTGCCTTGGTGCCCACCATGGGCTGCTTGCATGCAGGACATATTAGCCTGATTCATAAAGCCAAATGCTTGGCTGATATTGTAGTGGTAAGTATTTATGTAAACCCATTGCAGTTTGGTGCGAATGAAGATTTAGATAATTATCCGCGTGTATTTGAAGATGATGCGGCTATTTGCAAAGCTGAAGGTGTGGACTGTGTGTTTCATCCGCATGATTTATACCCAGAAGGTGGTGCTAAAATAACCCTTAAAGTCCACGCCTTGGATAACATGCTTTGTGGTGCATCGAGAAGTGGGCATTTTGATGGCGTAGTCACTGTCGTAAGCATTTTATTTAACTTGGTGCAGCCCAATATCGCAGTGTTTGGTGAAAAAGACTGGCAACAACTGGCAATTATTCGCCGTATGGTAAGTGATTTGCATATGCCTGTTGAAATCATTCGCAGTGAAATTGTGCGTGAGCCTGATGGATTGGCAATGAGCAGTCGTAATCGCTATTTAAGCCCTGCTGAACGTCAAAAAGCTTTACGCTTATCACAAGCCCTGTATTTGATGCAAAATGATATAAACATCGGTGGAAAAGCAATAAATATCATAGATGTTGGCATGGATAATTTGAAAAAACATCAAGTTTCCCCAGAATATCTTGAAATACGCCATGCATTAACACTTAAGCCTGAAAATACGATTACGTCGCAAAGTCGTATATTTATCGCTGCAAAAATCGGCAATACCCGTTTGATTGATAATGCAGCATTATTTCCACAAACCATGACAAATGAGGCAACCCCATGAAATTAACCATGCTAAAATCCAAACTACACCGTGCCACAGTCACCCATGCCGAATTAGATTATGAAGGTTCCTGTGCTATTGACCAAGATTTGCTCGATGCAGCCAATATCTTACCCTTTGAACAACTGCATATTTATAATGTAAGTAATGGAGAACGCTTTACCACTTACGCCATTGTCGCAGCACGCGGCTCAGGCACAATTGGTGTGAATGGCGCAGCAGCACACAAGGCTAGGGCTGATGATTTATTGATTATTTGCACCTATGCAGAGCTAGATGCGGCAGAAGCAACACACTTCAATCCTGCTCTGGTATATCTCAATGAAAACAATGCTATTAGCCATACTAGCCATGGTCGTTTGGCAGCTGCCTAAGGAGTGCTGATTAACTCAATGCATGGTGTCTATGCGCCCAAAATCACTAACGCCGGCGTTGGCAAACTTAACAATAGCGCTGCTATTACTTGCGCTTGCCGCCTTGGGATTGAAAATTTTAAATCGCATATCCACTCATCCAGAATTAATCAGCACCTCCCTAAGTTAAAAATTTAACTATTTAACCACAAACTCAAACTAGAAACCTGTGAAGCCAGCAACAGACTGAAACAAAACAATAGACCCCACCAGAATATTTTCTCGCGCTTTATGATTTTTTTTGCATTTTTCCTTATTGAATATGCACTCATACTGCCAATCATGGCACAGCTTAAAAAAAGCTGTATCGCATATTTATGCTATTATAGGGCACCTCGAAAAACCTCGCACAAGTTAAACGACGTTGATTTTCGCTCATAGCAAAGCGCACTGAAATGAATAATAGCATCGCTATTGTCCATTTTATTCAATGCAGCTAGGGAGGTGCTAATCAACTCAATAAATGATGCCTATACGCCCAAAATCGCCAGCAACTGCGTTAGCCAACTTAGCAATAGCGGGGCTATTGCTTGCGCTTGCTGCCTTGGTGTTGGTGATTTTGAATCGCATATCCACTCATCCAGAGTTAATCAGTACCTCCCTAAGGGTAAAAAACACAAGTTTGGCGAAGTGCCGAGGTTTTTCGAGGTGCCCTATATAGAACAGGTTGTTAAAAGCTTAGTCCAACAGTTGTCGCAACATACTTCCCAACTCATTGGGAATAAAAGGCTTGCGTAAGAAATCACATGCGCCCATATCAAGTAAAGCCTCAGCCTCCACGCCTGCTGGTGAGGCACTAATCATCAAAATAGGCAATTCATCTATAAATTTACGCAATTCTAAAAACAATTTATGACCACTACAGTCAGGAAGATTCAAGTCCAATAGAGCTAAATCATAGTGATTCTTCTCTATTAACTGCAGAGCCAAAGCACCATTGGTTGCCACGCTTACTTTATATCCCCATTGCTTTATCAGTGCCTGCATAACTTCCAAAACAGTCGGGTCATCATCAATTAACAAAACATGTTCTGTGCCAGCATATGGCTCAAGCACACACCGCTGCTGTATTATACTTGGAATATCTTGCTCGCTCATGACAGGCAAAAGAACCCTAAAAACAGAACCTTTACCAATTTCACTCTCTACAAGTATCTCACCTTGATGACTGCGAACAATACCGTGTGCTGCCGCCATACCTAGCCCACGCCCTTGAAATTTTGTAGTATAGAAAGGTTCAAATAGGCGCGTACGCAGCACATCATCCATACCTATGCCATTATCTTCAATGCGTATTTCAACATAATCACCACTTTCAAGGTTTATCTCAGATAATATTTCATCACGCTCAATATATCTATCTCGCGTCGATATTTTCAACACCCCTCCCTCCATCATTGCCTCATATGCATTAAGAACAATGCCACTTAAAAGTTTGCGAATTTGTGCTGGGTCACCACTCACAAAAGAGGTGTTTTGTGATAAATTTAATTTTACATCTACAGAATCTGAAATAGGAAATACATCTGAATCTATAAACTCCATCACCAAAGCATTCACATCTATATCCTCAACTCGGTATTTTCCACCCTGAACATAAGCCAACATTTGAGATGAGACATCAGTTGCCTTCATGCCCGATTGATAAATTAAATCCAACAAATCTTTGGCTTCACTATTTTGGGGTAGGTATTGACGTAATAATTCAACCCCAGTTACCACGCCGACCATTAAGTTGTTTAAATCATGAGCCAAACCACCAGCCAGTGTTTTTGCGACTTCCATGCGCCCAGTAGAAATAAATATCTTCTCTTTCTGGGCGGCAAGTTTTTTTGCCTCAGTATCCAACAGTGTTTGATGTATAACCGCTAATAAATTCTCAGAATTTAACTTGTTTACGTAATTGCTCACGCCAGCACGCAAAAATTGCGCAACCACCTCCTCACCAATGGGTTTTGCCACCACGACAAGTGGAATCAATAGGCTAAGCTCTTGCAATTTAAGCAAAATATCTTTCACCATAAGCTCTGGGAGATTGACATCACTAAGAATAATGTCCCAATGTGATGTGCTTAATGCTCTAGAGAAGTCATCCATATTAACCACACATTTTATATCCAATGCCTGCTTCGAGTTCTTCAAAGCATGGCGCACAGATGCAATATCTTCAGCATTGTCTTCTACAAATAAAATGTGCAATTCATCAGTCATAATATGGTCAGCCCCCAATATATATATTTCCCATACAACTTAACCCGCACTACACCGAGTATAGCCTAAAACATCAATTGCATAAACTGACTATTAGTAAGGGCTTGAAATGCGACAAGGCACACCTTATAAAAGCCTACAGATGATATGCTCGTGTTTTTCAACGTGCGATATTCATACGAACTTCATACATAAAGGGAACCTATCCATGTCCAACACGCCTGTTAAAGAAACACATACCTTTCAAACCGAGGTCAAACAGCTTCTCGATTTAATGATTCATTCATTGTATTCCAATAAAGAAATCTTTTTACGCGAATTAATTTCCAATGCATCTGATGCTGCCGATAAACTTCGTTTTGAAGCAACCACAGATGATGCATTGTATGAAGGTGATTCGGATCTTCATGTATATATTGAAGCGGATCAAGATGCTCGCACGATTACCATTCGTGATAACGGTATTGGCATGAACCGTGATGAAGTGATTGCTAATATTGGTACCATTGCACGCTCTGGAACCAAAGAATTCTTTGGTCAATTATCAGGCGATCAAGAAAAAGATGCCCATTTAATTGGTCAATTTGGTGTTGGTTTTTATTCATCCTTTTTGGTTGCTGATAAAGTAACTGTAACCACCCGCCGTGCAGGTCTTGAAAAAGAGCATGGTGTACGTTGGGAATCAACAGGTGATGGGCAATATGATATTGAAACCGTCACAAAAGAAACACGCGGCACTGAAATTATCTTACACCTTCGTGAAGATGCGGATGAATTTCTCGAGTCATTTCGTTTAACCTCTATTATCCACAAATATGCTGATCATATCCCCTTCCCGATTCGCATGTTGGGTACACCGATGCCTGCTGCTGAAGGCGAGGAAGAAAAGCCTGCAGAAATTGAAACGATTAACCAAGCTTCAGCATTATGGACACGTCCAAAATCTGAATTATCAGATGAAGAATATAATAACTTCTATAAACATATCGGACATGACTTTGAAGATCCTTTAGCACGTTTGCACCAAAAGCTAGAAGGCAAATACGAATATACTTTACTATTATATCTTCCAAAACGTGCGCCATTTGATTTATGGCAAGCTGAAAGCAAACATGGCGTAAAACTCTATGTTCGCCGTGTATTTATCACTGAGGCTACCGAAGATTTACTGCCGCGTTATTTGCGTTTTGTGCGCGGTGTGATGGATAGCAATGACTTACCACTGAATGTATCCCGTGAAATTTTACAACAAAGCCCAGCTATGAGTGCCATGAAAAAAGGTGCAACCAAACGTGTTTTAAGCATGCTTGAAGATATGGCAAAAAATGCCAGTGATGAAAACACTGATTACGCCACAGCATGGGAGCAATTCGGAAACTGCTTAAAAGAAGGCATTATTGAAGATTCGGCTAACCGTGAGCGCATTGCTAAATTATTGCGTTTCTCCAGCACCCAAGATGATGAACAAACTCTCTCCCTAACTGATTATGTTGAACGTATGCTAGAAAATCAGGATACCATCTATTATATCACAGCTGAAACATTGGCAGCGGCAAAACATAGCCCACACTTGGAAGTTTTCCGCAAAAAAGGCATTGAAGTCTTGCTTCTATCCGATCGTATTGATGAATGGTTAACCTCTCACTTGGAAGAATTTGATGGTAAAAAACTAAAATCCATTGCCAAAGGTGAGTTGGACTTATCCAATATTGGAGAAAGTGCCGAAGAAGATAAAAAAGAGCATGAAGAAGCCGCTAAATCAGCTGAACCTGCAGTGAAAAAACTCAAAGAATCCTTGGGTGATAAAGTAAAAGATGTGCGTACCACAGATCGTTTGACTGAATCACCAGCTTGCTTGGTATCTGATGACTTTGACATCACTGGCAATATGGAACGCATCCTAAAACAAGCAGGGCAAGATGTACCATCGGTCAAACCAATCTTAGAAATCAACCCAGAGCATGAATTGGTTAAACGTTTGGCGAAAATGCGCTCCAAAGATAAAATTGCTGATTTCTCTGATATTCTTTTCGATCAAGCTATTTTGGCAGAAGGCGCATTACCAGAAGATCCAGCCGGATTTGTTCGTAAAATTAATAGTCTGTTAACGCAGTAACACAAGCATGAATTACGCCATCACTTGCCCCTTCCTTCGGTAAGTGATGGCGTATTCATATCAAGATCTTTTGAAAAACGCTCTTGAATCAAACGGTAAGCAATATAGTGCGTAAAAATACTACGCACATAATGCACCGTTTCACGCCCAACCAGTTTTGCTGCTGCCAACTCAACATTATCAAACCATATATTAGGGTTTAAACCCATATCTTTTGATAACTTACGCATTTTTATGACTTTTGCGGGCCCTGCATTGTATGCAGCCCAACCAAAAGCTAGGCGATCCATATCACTGATATCAGGGCTCGAAAAATAACGGTTCCTTAAAAATGCCAAGTATTTTACACCCGCATGAATATTGCTGTCCAAACTAGAAATATCTGCAATACCTACATTCGGACTTGCTGCCGTGGATGGCAATAATTGCATGATCCCTACGGCTCCACGGTGGCTGCGCCGATTCTGATCCAAGTGTGACTCTTGGTATGCCTGCGCAACCGCTGCTAACACATCATAATCATACACTTTGGCATATTTTTCAAATACGCCAATCACTTTTTTCACCTTACTTTGCTCATCTTCTGCAAGCGGTCGCTTAATCCAATTCGCATTGAAATATCGCTTAAATAGCATATTACCCATCAAGCTTCCCATTTTCACAGTAGCTGCAAAATGATTCAGACTTTTGAGTAATACAGGATTGTTTTTGCGAACAGCCCAACCAAGTTGGTTGCCCGTTTTAATTTTCACATCATCCAATACACGCACATTATCTAAAACTTTTGCCCACACATGCGCTTTATAATCATCTACCACCGTGATGGGCAACATACCCGCATGCACCATCTTAAGAATATCTTCGGATAACAAACGCTTATCCATGCTTTTGATCACAATTGGCTTTACACCTTGGCTTAACCAACGTTCATTGATGTCGCGTAAATGCTCTTCATAACTACTGCCTTTTAGCACATAAACATCACGCCCAGATAAGTCTTTAAGGCTAGTAATGCCTCTTACATCCTTAGATACAACCACCACCTCATCGGCAATGAATTGTGCAGCAGTTGCAAAATTGACTTTCTCAAGACGTTTAGGGGTCACAGTCAATAGTGCAGCAGCTATATCACCCTTACCAGCCAATAAATCAGGCAACAAACGATCAAATGACGTTGGAATCCATACAATATGGATTTTATCAACTTCTCGCTTCATGTTTTTATTTAACAAATCTGCATACTGTTTAAGTAGCTCGACCTGCATGCCTTGCACCTGACCATTTGCCAAAATAGTAAAATCACTTCGACTATATGGCACCAAGGCTCGTAACTGTTTGCGCTGTTTCATCACTGGCAAGTCTTCTGTACTCGCGACTCGCATCAACTGTTCTACATCCGAAGCCGCTGGCAGCGGGGTTTTATCAGGCGAGAGATCACGATGTTGCTCAAAAAACACAAGGCTACCTATACATAGGAATACCAAAGCAATAATCATCCAAAAATACTTATTCATTGTTACTTCCTAATCCGCATAATTGATAAGTTGCATATAGCGCGACTTATAAAGGGTGTGTTGTTGATAAAAAATGTATCTGTTCAGGTTGCCGCTGATTTATTCGAGACCACCAACAGTAGGCACTTTTAGGCGAGGAGGAAAAGCACAACTTACTGCTGTAAGTGAGCATTTTCTAACGCTGGTATCGGGAAAATCGGTGGTGAGGTGAATGGTTTTACATTGATGTTTAAGAAAACCACCCCTCATCCCAACCTTCTCCCCTCAATGGGAGAAGGGCTTGGAAGCATGCTGAATAGTTACACTTATTTTTTTATAACTCTTTCAAAAACCTACCAAACAATCACTTCAAACATAAATACACCTTCAACAGAACCCAAAGAAATCGTATAAGTTCCAGGGTCCAATGCCACTTTAATGACCCCACCATCTTTTTTTCTCAAGCGTTCACCATTCACCCATACACCTAAACGCGACTCATCAACAAGAAAAACACCTGCCTTGCTACGTTCAAATTGGCAATGGTGCCGAGAAATGCCATAAGGGGGAATATCATGAATATCCAAATCATTTTCATCACTACCCAAAAACCATGAGCTTTTCAGCTTTTTAGCTGCCCAGCGCCCAATACGGAAGGGAAACTTCTCAATAACCAAACGATCCACACCACCCAGCGCATGTTTTGCCTGCTCTGTTTGACCTGATAACGTGACATTTCCAGATTTGAAGGTGATCACTTTTATCTTCGTTTCACCTTGTTGGTTTGCTTGCGCTCCAAGTTGATTTTCCAACTCCATCACCCGAAGGTTCATTAATCGCATACGTTGAAACAACGTACTTAAAACACTCTCCACAGATGAGAAATTCTCGCTCATTGCTTGAATAAATTCTTGTTTGTTAAAAAACCGAACCTGTACATCACCTACCGTGCTTACCGTAGCTGAACAAGGATCATGGCTAATCAAACCCATCTCACCAAACACCTCACCTTCTGAGAGTTCTGCTAAAACTAAGTTGCGTCCAAAATCATCACGCCGCGAAACTACAACACGACCAGACAGCAAAACATAAACACCATCACTCACTTCGCCCTCTTGCAGGATGATTGTACCAGCAGAAAAATTTCTAATTTGCGGTTTCCCTTGGCTCATTATTCTCACCCTCATTATTTCTCTAAAGTATACTTATCGAAATATAGAAGGCTTCTATATTGACTAGCATCAGTCAATAAAAAGCGTTAAAAATAAACCTTAAAACTTATAAAGGATGAACTTTTACTTGCCCTGCCGCACTGACATCAATCTGATAGCGCACACCATTTGGGCATGTCGCTCGAATGGTTTGATTGCCCTTACCATCTTCTTTTTGTTGAATCTGCGTCACCTGTTTACCACCACAGGCATGACCACGCAGCATAATCGTTGTAGCAATATCTTCAGCTTGCGAGACAGCCCATGCGGATGTCACCCACAAAAAACTTAACACCCATAACACACTTTTCATCCATATTTTCATGCCTGAACCTCCAATAAACTTTTTAAAATTGAATGACGTGCCGAATAAATCTTTTTGGATAAATCTGGGTCATTTTCCAATAACGCCATGATTTTTAACAATAAACCATTGAAACTAGCCTTAATGTTCGGCATTTGAACTTTCAATAGCTTCTTTTTACGCATTTTTATTACTTCAGCTTGAAAATCCAATACATCGGAGCGAATCGCCAACTTGGTAAAAAAGCCAATTGCCTTGCTTGCTTTCAAACGCTCAACCAACTCATCCATAGAAATAGATATGCAATCTTCAGATAATTCATTCTGTACGGAAGCTTTTTTCTGGACTTGTTTTTCAACCGCTATTGAGCGATCCACTTCCCCCGCCAATACAAAGCCATCACTCATAACAAGTATGGTTAAAACAGCGGTTGCACATACTACCCATCGATTCATACCCACAGTGTAGCCCATTTCTAAAGTAATCGTTTATCTATTTTTACCCAAAATAGGTAAACAGCGCACTTATACGGTGGTAACTATTCAATTCGCCAGTTACTTTTCAGAAACTGAGAACACATTACCAAATAACAGTCACAACCACAGTATCATTATATGTTCCAGGCGTAACTACCTGACCACCAGGTATACTTGCATGCACAGTCAACTGACTTCCCGTCACCGTCCAAGTTCCCCCAGTGCCATCACCCCATACATTACTGCGAGAAGCATTGGTATACAGGTTATAATTGAGTGTTTTCTGGTTGAATATCATCTTTCTGGTTGCAAAATTAAAGCTATGAAGCCCAGCATCCATTTGAACTCGTGTTGTTGCTGGAAGATTACAAGAAACAACAATCTTTGCTGTAGAAACCAATGTTGATGTTCCCCAATAAATGCCAAAATTAAGTGGCGTTGTACTGACACTACATCGAGGCGTAATAAAACCAGCAGCATGCAGTATCGAAGGCACAAAAATAGCCCCAACCCATAAAAGTAATTTCAATGTATTCAACATCATACCCTCCTATTTTCTAACTTCATCCACAACACAGACAATACGCCCAAGATTATTCACCATATCATCTGAATCTGGAACTTGTATATCAACATGGCATTGGTGCACATCATCAAAGACTGTTAGCGTATAGATTCCAGCCTTCAAGTTCTCCAAATACAGTGCCCCATCATCACCAAGCACTGTACTTTTCTTCTTACCATCCTGCATAAACGCCACAGTGGAATACTGAGCAGCTTTTAATTTATCTCCTACTTGATAAAAAACAGTGGCTTCCACCATCTGCAATTTCACCACATCAAATTCCACCAAGCCGCCACTACGATAAGCAGTTGTCACCGTTTGCGATGTTTTCGGTATACGATAACCCAGCGAAACATGTTCAGGCTTAATATCAATCACATTATCCGTATAGGCATTCAGATAGGGTACAATTAACTCGCCATTACTATCCGTCTTACCAATATACTGATTTCTAATATTCACTTTCATACCACCTTTCACACCATTCACACGCACCAACGCGAAACCATCACGCACAGGACGACTCACATGTAAGCCGCCTTCTGTCCATACAAAAGCACTATTAAGCTGCGCCTGATACGATTCTGTTTGCTTACCTGTTCTAGCACTTGCCGATACATCGGCATATTGATTTCGATATTCTACGCGTGAATAAGTTGAAGGATCAGATGCACTTTGTTGGTTGATATTTTCCGTAAAGCCAAAGCCTTCACCCAAAGGAGGGCTCCATTGTAATTGCAACCCAATCGTATCCACAGTCGCACTAGAGCTATAATTCGCAGAGAAATACAAACCATTGCTAAAGCTATGCCCCAATGAAGCTGAAACTTGGTTCGCGGGTGCTTTCTGGGGATCCCACGTACGCAAAAATTGTGTTGTCAGCGAAATATTTCCAGGAAAATTGGTATTAAACACTAATTCGCCTGTTTGCGTCTTATTTTTCACATAATCTTCTGATTGAGTCCAGCGGGCAGTCAAACCTCCAAGCTCTTGATAATATGTCGATATACTTCCACCAAACGCTTGATGCTTACTCTCTGTGCTTGCAGGTACATCTAAAATGCCACCATAAGCAAGTGATTGTGTATGAAAGAAGATACTCGGCGAAAATATTTCTGATCCCGCATAGTTATAATTAAATTGGAAAAAGTTCCCTTTTCCTTGCTTCAAACTACTCGCAGCAACAAGTGCATCCAATTGCCCATACGCCCTCAAAAGAACACTACCTCCAAAACTTAAACGACCATATTTCCCATTACTTTCCACACCCATTGAAGGAGAAAACCAGTTACTAAAACCATAGCGGTAATGCCCATAAAGTAGCACATTCTTACCATACGTTGGTGATGCTATGCCTGTATTTATACGCTCCACACCCAAGGCATAATCATATTCACTCAAACCCTCTGCCAGCATACCTACCGAGCCATAAAGCAATTGATTGTAATGTTTCTCCCGACCAAAAGAATCACGCACAATCAACTCTGCCTGAATGCTTCCACTGCGATAAAAAGGTATATCTTTTAAATTCAATTCACCCGCAGGAAAATCACCTTTATAAACAGACATCCCATCCATAAACACCTCAACTGTAGAGGCTGTATCCAGCAAAATATGGGTTTCCAAACCTGGAGATGTCACCAAGTTTTGATCCAATGAAAAATTCTTAAATACGCGCAACCCAGCCAATGATGCTCCACCAATACCTGCCCCAGCAGATGCCTGTATATCCCCAGCAACCCAGCGCTGCAAACGATCTTTTTCATCATACACCCATTGGGTTTTACTTCGATATAACTGCTTATTATAAACAAACTGACTGACCAATGATGATCCAGCTAAACTCAAACCAAGTTCAAGCGGCGCAGTGAATACATCCACCCCCCTAGGGTTTGCCGTATAATCCAAGGTATAATTAAGAAATAAGGCATCACTTTGTATCCAAGTTGCACTGGAATTACGTTTCACCAAAAGGCTTTTCTCTTGCTTTGGCAATAATTCTGGATTCACTGTTAACAATAAATCGCCTGTTTGCGCATCCAGTGTATAACTTAACCAATCATGCAAAGAATGAAGCGCTACAAGCTTTGATTCACCAAGCTCTTTTGGTAAGACATACACCCCTATTTTTTTCAGAAACGTGCCCGTCAAGAAAAAATCATCGGTTGTTTTATCAACAAAATGCGTGCCTGCATCGCTACCATTAAGAAAAATATGCACAATTACTGTTTCATGCTGCTCTATTTTTTTAACATCAAGATGCTTCACCGATTTTTCTTTATGATACTGTTGGGTTGTCAGCTTTATATCAGCTTCTTTCATGGATGTTTTATGCAGCAGGGTATTCCGAGCTTGCAAGGCTAGCTCATAACTATCAAAGCCTGATAATACCACTATATATTGATTATGATCCTTCAAATAGGATTGTGCTTGCAAGCCCTTTTCATGCAAATCATCCACCAAACTCTGGGCGAAATCATCATGATAAAAATGCAAAATCTCTATAGCCCATTGCTTATCAGCTTGCGCATAAGCATTTACCACCCAAAAGAACAGGCAGAACAAAATACATGTTTTTTTCATTCGTACGATCGTTGAATACGTTTACTTGGATTGCTGGGGGTGAATTTGCTTGCATAACGCCGATGTTAATGGGAATAACACTTGGCTTGTATCACCCTCCTCGCTCTGCGCTAACAACACATGACCTGTTAATTGCAACGCATCCATTTTCAAGCATTGTGCTTGATCAATTCCCAGTGGAAACAAACGTTTAGACCCAGACAGTACATACCAACCTGACTTCTCATCGCTTAAAACTTCCTTGCCATCATGTTTCCCGATCACTTCAATTTTATTCAATGAATAATAACGTGATGATTCATTCACAGCTTCAAGCATTAGCTGCCCATCATGCACCTGAACACCCCGCATATCAGGTGTGCGCGGCTTCTCACTACCTTTTGGATAAATAAATACAGGCATACTGATTTGCAACACAAATTGCGCTCCCGACAAACCAGGCTTTTTCACGGGCAATTCACGAATAAATAAGCGATAACTACGCTCATGACCCTTCACTTCACCCTGATAACCTACGCGAACATCCTGACTTCCATGCGCTGGCACTTTAAAAATTTTAGGAAAGAAAATAAGCTCTTTTGTCGGTTCAAGAACATCTGCACCTGTTTGGCTATCTTGAGACCATGCCGCAGCTTTCACCTGCACATCCAATGCCTCATCACCCGAATTGAATACCGTTACACTGCCGATATTGCTACCAGATTCTAACTCCAAGCGCATGGGCGTAACCTGAAAAGGCGAAGCTGCTGCCATACCACTCCAAAATATACACAATACAATATATACAAACTTATTTATCATCGCTTTACTCCTTGAATGTGGCAAAGGTATAATAAGGTAACCGAGTTTCTACCGAGTTGTGTATCTCGGTAGAAACTCGGTTGTATCAGGTTATCTTTTGAATTATTATAACTATTCAGGTTGCCTGCATTTTATTCACAGGCAAGGAAAAAGCGCACAACATACTCCCTGTATGCGAGCACTTTTGACGCAGCATGAGGGCAAAAGATGGGTGAACTGCATAGTTATAAATTGGTTCGTATATGTTCAGATTGCCGCTGATTTGTTCGAGACCAAGGCGGAAAAGCGCAACTTACTGCTGTAAGTGAGCATTTTCTAACGCAGGTATCGGGCGAATCGGTGGTGAGCTGAATAGTTACGTTACGAATTATTATTTTATACGAGGAGTAAAGCATGCCTTTTTCTACACCTGCTCTATACCGATACGGCTTTATCATCATCTGTTGCTTATCTTTCAATAGCCTCACAGTTCATGCATTCACAACCAAGAATAACCTAGCCGTATCCGCTGTTGTGCCAGCCAAAGTACAACTATCCACAAGCCCCATGAACTTCGGCACAGTCCCCACGACAAAAAATACCTTAGCAAGGGCCACCGCCAGCATCACCATCAATATGGTCGCCACGCAGGTGTATCATATCACCCTTGATGCAGGGCAGCATAAATTGGGTTCACGCCGCATGCGCAATGCCGTTGGCAATACCATTGCCTATGATTTATATCAAAACACTGCATACACAACCGCTTGGGGCGATTCTGGCTATGGCAATACATTCACAGCAGGCAATGCGTTAGCATCCACTGGTACAGGTCAAAATCAGGTATTCACAGTGTATGGTCAACTCCAAGCCTTGCCGACACAAGCAGGAAACTTTAGCGATACCATCACAGTTACCGTGCATTATTAAATGCAATACAACTATTCAATATATAGGGAATCATGAATTGACTGACCGCTTGTCATTCCCGTGATCAGGTGAATCACGAAGCGAGAGAGTATCCCCTGGAGGAAGA
Source organism: Mariprofundaceae bacterium (assembly GCA_027018935.1). Taxonomy (GTDB): domain Bacteria; phylum Pseudomonadota; class Zetaproteobacteria; order Mariprofundales; family Mariprofundaceae. Next base: position 27,625 of record JALUXZ010000156.1, on the reverse strand, counting down.
CGGAAATCCACTGGCTTTCTAACTTGAATCGTACACGGATGCCCGATAAAAGAACTCGAGCATGACGATGAGTTATTATTAATTACACATGCCATGTAACTATTCAGGTTGCCGCTGATATTTTCGAGAGCAAGGCGGAAAAGCGCAGCTTACTACTGTAAGTGAGCATTTTTCAACGCCGCTATCGGGAATATCAGTGGTGAGCTGAATAGTTACAACCGTATAGCATATTTATGCTACCTTAATCAAGGGATACCCCGAAAGTATTACCCCTCTAGCATTCGCCCGCAGAAATGTTGGAGGGCGAGATAACCATGGTTATAAAATTAACAGAACTGCATGCAACCCATGATGAATACCCTGTACAAATCACAAGCTTTGGCGAACTTTCTGTCCGCATCCATGGAGAATTTGTTGACGTACAAACATGGAAAAGCCCAAGGGTTTACCAGCTACTTTTGCTGATCGTTGCCGCAGGCGGAAGAAATATCCCTACCCACTACATTTGCGATACCATGTGGGCAAATCAAGATGCCGATCAAGCCATGCAAAATCTTGAGTTTATCCTTCGCCGACTACGGCAAACCCTGCAAAAGCACCTGTCCGACAATCTAAAAGCAAACCAAGTTATCCTACTGCAACATGGCAAAATAAGCCTAAACCCCATGTATTGCCATATCGACACCTGGCACCTTGATAACCACATCAAACAAGCAAAATCATTGCATTTAGATGGTAGCCACGCACAAGCCCATAGCATTGAACAGCAGGCACTCCATATGATTCATGGCGGCTTCCTCAGCGGTGAATCAGAATCGATTGTTTCTGGCTATCGCCATGCTTGGCATACACGCATTTGCAACTGGATCAATGAAACCGCCAGCCTTTGGCAAAAACAACACCTGGATCACCATAAAATTATCAGTTTACTGGATGCAGGCTTAGAAATAGATCCCTATTCAGAACGACTATTATGCCAACGCATGTATATCTTGCAGCAAGAAGGCTATAGCAATGATGCCATTCGCTATTATCAAGATTGGGCATCATTACTGCTGCAAACATTCGGCCTAAAGCCATCACCTATCGCAAAAGAAGCCTATCAAAGCATCTTAAATCAATAAACAGTCAACCCAGTCTAAAGACTACTCATGCCATGAAACATTAAGCTTACGATGATGACTTAAACAATCACGAAGGTATAAATTAATAAGTGTTTAATAAGGAATATCAGAATCTTTTGCCATAGATTTAAAATATTCAATCACATCTTCACTAAGCCTCATCGTAACAGGCTTTTTCAACTTGGAAGCATATGGATTTTTTCTTGATTGCATTTGAGATAAATCATATTCACTTTTCATTTTTCAGCACCTTCATAAAATATCCGTTCGTTTTTAGTTGCTTTGCGTGCAGAAATAATACGAACAATATCCCCAGAATTTCTTTCACAATGGTAAATCATAAGAACTTTATGCGTTGAACTCAGTCCAAGTAGTAAAAAACGATCTTCACCTTCTTCATTCTCACTTGAACGCTTTTGTTAGAGCGCCTGCGGGCGGTCTAGAACTTGTTTAAATAGACTGTTTGCAAAATCGCATCCAGAATGACAGTTAAGTGGCATTCAAAAAACAATCAAATCGCACTTAAAATATAAGCAGACCTACTGCGGTAATAATAAGTGAACTTGGCTGCGCAGCAGATCGCGATTTTGATTGGCTTTCGCTAAGTCATAAGCAGACTGTAGTTTCAACCAATGGTTTGCAGATGGTTTACCAAGTGCCAATTCAAGGCGCACTGCCATATCAGGGGTAATAGAACCCTTAGCATTGCATATCTTGGATAAGGTTTTACGACTAATACCTAGCTTGCTTGCAGCTTCGCTCATACTTATACCCAAAGGTTCAAGAACATCATAGCGTAATATTTCACCAGCATGAGCGGGATTATGCATAGTCATGGCAGACCTCCTTAGTGATAGTCTTCATAATTGATAAGCTCAATATCTTCACCCAAGAAGCAAAAAGTAATACGCCAATTAGCTTGAACAGTAATCGACCAAACCCCTTGACGAGAGCCTTTAAGTTCATGCAAACGGTATGCTGGTAAATTCAAATTATTAGCACAATTTGCAACATCAAGATTAGAAAGAATGCGACGCAACTTATCAGCATGTTTAGCCTGAATACCAGCCTTGCTTCCAGTGTTGTAAAATCTTTCCAGCCCTTTGTGGGTGAAGCTAATTATCATACATCGCAATGTAACCTATGCGGTTACAAAGTCAATGTAATTGAGCCCTGTTTTTTTGATGCTAATATACAGACTTTTTATCCAGTTTACCTTTATTCCTTTGTGGTTCCTGCATGATCAAGTTCCAAGTGCAATTTTTGTAAGTCTTTGAGAAGTATTGAAAGATTCCTCCCAGAATGACAGCTTAAACAAATCAATAACCCAACAAAATCATAACCATCGCATCAGCCATCCAATCTTCAGAGCCACCGGAATATCCATCAACAATCAATGCCGTTTCATCCGATATAACAAAACGCAAATAACGACTATACTTGCCCTCAAAGGATATCATATAAGGCATACCTTGCGGCAACTGTATCACTTGCTGGAGTAAGCGTTTCTTAAATCTTTCATCCTCTTCACTTGCACCCCAGCCTGCGGCACTTGAGGGTAAATAGCGCGTAGGGTCATCGCCATATACATCCGCTTCAGGATCAGAAATCAAGACCATATCCATCACACGATCCGAAGGCAGCGTAAATGCTGAAACAAGCATGCTTGTCCGCACTTCAGCAGCACTCACCTGCAAGGAAACACCCCATACACAGAACAACGCCAATAAAGTATATTTCAAATATTTCAGTTTATCTCTCCAACATCATACCTAAGGGCATTTAGGATCAAGTCTTACAAAATACATAGCAAGACCTGATCCAAATACGTTCAATGAAATCAATCGAGTCTGACCCCACTGATTCAAGACCATATCCATCACACGATCCGAAGGCAGCGTAAATGCTGAAACAAGCATCGTTGTCCGCACTTCAGCAGCACTCACCTGCAAGGAAACACCCCATACACAGAACAACGCCAATAAAGTATATTTCAGTTTATCTCTCCAACATCATACCTAAGGGCATTTAGGATCAAGCCTTACCAAATACATTGTAAGACCTGATCCAAATACGTTTAATGAAATCAATCGAGTCTAGTTCCATTCATTTTTAGGGCAGTTCCACCTCTGGAGCTTGAGGTGCACCACCTAGCCAGTCGCCAAGTTCTTCAAGCGATCCTCCCAAAGGTTTACGATCGTACCAGTCCCACAAATCCGATATATATCGAATATTATCTATACGACTCGGAGGCGATATACCCTGATGCTCATTAGGTGGTAAGCTATCAGAGGAGTTATTGACAGCATCTAAGGCAGCAAAAACATCAGCAGCTGTAGGGCGAGCCCCAACACCTATAATATTTTTGCCTATTTTGACTAAAAGACCATTTAAAAGTGGCACAACAAAATTGTTGGACATATTATCTATAATGTGTGATTTTATATGGTTATGGGTATCCATAATTGGACCCGATTGGCTTGGGTTATTAGGTATTTGTTCACCTAAAACCTTTATAAAACCAACCAATTCATCTGCAGACTTAATCTTCGATAACTCTACTTTAATATGGCGCATATTAGCCTCCTGTTAATGAATATTCTTATGCATATGGCTTAGCGGAATAGCTAAGTCTAAATCAATCAAGTCTGACCCTATTGAATGTTAATAAGTCACTGTAATAGTGATGGTATCTGTATAAGTACCAGGTCCCCAAATACCACCTTGGGCTGGCGATAGGGGCTTTACTTCTGCATACAATGGGTATGTCTGTGCAGCCCCGTTACCTGTTAAACCCGTAATCACAGGAGCATTTGCTGGATCTGGTGAATATGCAGTCGCTTTTGTGTTATCCGAGTAAAGGTAATAGCCCGCAGAAGCCGTCTGCCCAGGGTATGCTGGCAGTGTTTGGGTAGTGTCTTTAACTACAAATACAGTGTTACCATATAATCCAGCACCAAAAGCAATGCTATAGGGAACAGCATTGCTTACAGTTACATCAAATGAAGTTGTTGTCATTCCAACTTGACCTTGTAAAACTGTGCCAAAGTTCAAAGGTCCAGCAACATTAACTGAAGCCGAAGGCACGGTAACATTTGCCGTAACTTGCATTATCCCCGTAGCTGTCGCCGCCTGCGCCTGCATCGGCAATGCCGCTGCCATTAGCATGGCTGCTGATAAAATGGATTGTTTTAATTTCATGGTTCGCTCCTTGTCTGGAAAGATGGGCAAACCCTAAAACAGCCAAACCGAGAACTAAGCGAGACCTTTTCATTTTATTCGCCATCACGAAAATCAATGGGGTCAGACTCGATTGATTTTACATATTCTTAATTAAACCTTTTATATTCATAAGATATAGCTATAAACATAGATGCAACAACCATTGTTAAATATCAATCTGACCCTTTGATTTCCACCGCACTTTGAAATTCGGTTTATTTGCTTTGGAGACGAGACCTATGTACTTATCAAGGTGGCTTAAAATATTGACAGTGTATTACAATGCAATACACTGTATTTATTTGTAATCAGGGGTCATCATGGGGATTACCAGCGTTCGCATACAAGACGAAATTTCTAAACAACTCGAAACTCTCGCCGCAAGCCAGCACCGAACAAAAAGTTCCATCATCAATCAGGCGATCAAAGAATTTCTTGAGCATCAAAAACAAGAACAACAACGCTGGAATGAAACACTTGATGCGCTTGAATCCGTTCGTACGGGACACATCACATCAGGAGAGCATGTCCATCACTGGTTAGAAAGCTGGGGAAGCGAACAAGAGCTTGCTGCACCCAAAACACCCAAGTAATCAGACGCATGATTCAAATCATTTATACGCAAGAAGCCATTGAAGATTTACAACGCCTGCGTAACTTTATTGCTAAAAACAACCCTGTTTCCGCGCAACGGATAGCCAAAGAGTTAATAAGCCGTATTCAGATGCTTCAAAGCATGCCGATGATGGGTCGAGCCGTCCCTTCCGCACCAAATCCTGATATTATTCGGGATATGATATTTGAAAACTGCACCATTCGCTATGCAATCCATGCACAGACACTCGCCATTTTAAGAATATGGCATCATGATGAAACCCAACCTCTGTAAAGCTTTCACAATCAATGGGGCAGACTCGATTGATTCGGTTATTGTTCCAATACAAGGCTTTGTTGACATGACTAAGCTATATGACTAAGCTAAAACCTTACAGGAGGCTTATATGCATCAAGTGAATATACATGAGGCAAAAACGCATTTATCCAAATTGATTCAAGAAGCTATTGCTGGAGAAGAGATTATTATTGCCAAAGGCAATCAACCCGTGGTGAAGCTGGTTGCGCTATCGAATCAACAACATCAGCGTCAACTAGGTACAGCCAAAGGAAAAATAGTCATGGTGGATAGTTTTGATGAACCGATGGATGATTTTTCGGCTTATATGCCATGAGACTATTACTGGATACACACACCTTTATCTGGGCTGCTACATGGGATGATCGGCTCAGTGAAACGGCGCAAGCATTGTTTCTGGATTCAAGCAACGAGCTATACTTGAGTACAGCAAGCATTTGGGAAATGGCTATCAAAACAAGTATTGGTAAATTACTGCTCCAGCAGCCTATTGAGCAGATTATCAATGAACAAATTCAAATCAATGGCCTGCAAATTCTGAATATTGAATCGGCGCATGCCTTGGCTGTCGCATCGCTACCATGGCATCACCGCGATCCCTTTGATCGTTTGCTGGTTAGCCAAAGCAAACTGGAGCACATGCCAATTCTAGGATGCGATAGCATCATGGATGCCTATGCGATTGACAGAAAATGGTAAAACGCCAAGAAAAAAGCGACAGGGTAAACTGCCGCTTTTTCAATCCGTCAGAATTTATCCCATCAGTATGTTACTGTAATCGTCACCACATCACTCACAGCACCTGTAGTACCTGGAGCTGCCAATAATGAACCGAACACATTGTATGCTTGCGCAATACCTGTACCCGTCAAACCTGTTACAGCTGTGCCAGCAGGTCCCCAAATAAGCGTATTCGCAACATCCTGATACAAAATATATTCACGCGCATTCAATCCACCCACATCTTTCAAGAAACTTTTATTCGTGCCCACATTAAAATTCGCCCCGCCATCCATCGCAATCGAATAAGGCAATGTGTTAGAGACTGTTACACTAAAGCTGCTAGTGGCAGCCGCAGTTGCCGTATCAAACGATGCACCAAAGGCTACAGGACCTGCCACTGTCACCAATGCTGTTGTTGCCACCGTTGTTGCTGTGACATTGATTTGCCCCGTAGCTACCGCCGCTTGTGCTTGCATAGGCAATGCTGCCATCAGCAACACAGAAGCCGCTAAAATACATTTTTTAATGATCATATACATTCTCCTTATAAATTTATAAGGCAAACAATATGCAACCATAACCGAGAACCCACCGAGATTTTATTGTTTCACCACTACAGGAAGCGCTTATTAACTCTGAATGAGTGAATACGCAATTCAAAGTTGCCAACCCCAAGGCGGCAAGCGCAAGTAATAGCACGCTATTGCTAAGTTTGCTAACGCAAGGGTTGGTGAGTTTGGATGCATAGACACCATTTAATGCGATTGCTCTGTTAAAACAGGGATTACAAATGACAAACATGTGCCACTCAATGATGATAAAATATTCATTGTTCCGCCAAGATCTTTAATACGTTCACGCATATTATTCAACCCATGCCCAACCTTATCACCTGATACACCGCAACCATTATCCTTAATAGAAAACATCATGCCATCTTCTTCTTGAAGCTGGATATGAATAGATAATTCCGATGCATTCGCATGCTTAATAACATTCGTAATGGCTTCTTGCACAATACGAATCACATGTAATTTATAATCAGAAGATACTTTATAACCCGATATATCATCCATATGCCAGAACAGATGAATACCGCAGGATTTTAGCTGCGGCTCAATACGGTAGCGAAATGTACCCAATAGGCTTTCCAAATGATCATCTTCAGAGTCCAGCGTATCAATTGAAGTACGCAACCAAAACAAGGCATCATTCAACGATTGTTGAATGCCCCCATCCAAAGCTTGTATTCGTGCGATGGAATGCGCTGACATCAAATAGCCCCCCAGTCCATCATGCAAATCTTTCATAATACGCTGTCGTTCATCTGATTTTGCTTCTTGTTCCAACAACACTTGTACACGCTGATGCTCTTCATTTAATGCCTGTTTTACAGTTGCAACACGATGCTCCAATTCAACATTAAAACGCTCATTTTCTTGCAGCGTACGCACAAAGCGCACCATCAAAATCCATGCAATTGCCATAAGCATCACTGGTGGCCCTAAATGCATCAAAACGGGTGAGGAAAACTGTTGCAAAGTTAAGCGCGTATACCAATCATGAAAACCTAGTGCCAATGTAGAAAGCATCGCAACTGCCAATACCAATTCAGTGCTTTCCTGGCTCTGAAACCAGCTGCGAAATAATAATAAACATGCATAGCTTGCCATCACCAACGAGCCAATATGCCAAGCCAAAGCTACAAAAATATTCTGCCATAGCAAAATAACGATTGAGCTAATAAGCATATATATCAAGAGAAAATGTTCCCTGCGGCGATTGTTTTTCTGTAAAAAATGTAGCGTAAATAAAAGCAGTGAACAGGCAAACCAGCCAATAGCAATATACACAGAAAAATGCCAAATATTGCGTGATACTGGAATTTCCAATAAAAAATTATTCAATATAAAAAGCGATGAACTAAAACAAATAACAGAAAACCATACATAGACCGTATCTTGCCGTCGTAAATGCCATAAAAACAAAGCCAGAAAACCCGCAAATATATTCATAAAAAAGGTAATCTTCGCGATGTCTATCTGAATAAAGTTACGCATTTGATACAACGGCCACAGCTTATCATGTTCACCAATCAACAGCTCACTTAAACCGCCAGCTTCATCATCGTAAGACTTCAGATGTATATGCAAAATATTGATTTTACCAGATAACAACCCTGCTGGAATCGTATAATATAAAGGCCGAGCCCAGTTTCTAGACACTGGCTCTGAAAAGTGCCCTGAATGTCCCAACTCATGTCCATTCAGAAAAACTGCTACATTCATATTGGCGCGAGGAATAAACAAACCCCATACATGTCCACCTTGATTCTGCGCTGGAATTTGCATGCGATACCAGCCACTACCACCAAATCCTGACATAGAGCGTAACCAATTATCAGGTAATATGCGATGCTCCGCCTTATCTGCCTCAAAAGTAGGTGGTGTCAGGCTATCGGAGATAATGAATTGTGAATCATTAACATGTAAAAAGTTTGGCGCATCCAGCCCTTGATAAACCGATACAATACCTTGAAATAATACAAAGCATAGAAGCAAAGGAACCAGTAATATTTTCAGCGTATTAATTACGCTCCCCAATAAGCCCCAATTGATTAGCCTCAAATATAGCTTCGGCACACGAATTCACTTTCAATTTCCAATAAATGCTTTTTATATGTGAGGTTACCGTGTGTTGACTAATGCTCAAATGTGATGCTACCTCTTGCCGCGTAAACCCTCGTACCAGTACATTCAATACATCCAATTCTCGCTGACTTAATAAATCAGATTGCTTTTTATCACGTTGTTCAGGCGCGTTCTGCATGCGTTTAAGGATATGTTTGGCAATCGACGGTGTGATAGGTGATTCACCTGCCAATACCTCATCAATATGTCGCCCAACCTCATCCAGAGCTTCATCCTTATGAATATAGCCACCAGCGCCACAAGCTATCGCATCTACGACATGACGCTCATCGCCAAAAACCGAAAGAACCATCACTGGAACCTCTGAGTCAGATCTTCTTATCTCACGAATAAATGTAATGCCACTACCATCTGGCAATCCCAAATCCACCAAAAAAACATCTGGATTCACACCTTTGCCAAGAGCTTCTCTTGCATCCGATAAACTTCCTACTGCCGCACATAACTCCAGTGCAGGATGATTTTCTACCACTTTACACAATAATTTTCGTGTATTGACTTCATCCTCAAGAATAAAAACAAGCTTCTTTTTCATTTCCTATGCCTTTGCCGTAATAGTCACTTACTGTTGATTTAACATGCCCGCATACTTCTCAGAAAACACAACCGTAAAACGGATATACTCACCTTCCACACATTGATCAATCACTCGCCCATTCTCATGACACCATGAAATCATTTTGCCATCAGATACATGTAATTTTACCGAACATTCCACGCTGTCCGTCTCCTGCCAACGACGGATTAATAACAATAATTCATCCATGCCCAAACCAGTCAAAGCCGACACAGCCACACGGCTACCATCAACCTTATCCAACAATCGAGACTTCACTTCAGGTGCTTGATCGACTTTGTTAAGCACTTCCACAATTGGCGGCGCATCATCGCCATCTAAACCAAGCTCTTCCAAAGTTTCTAGCACAACCTGCTTATGCATCGGTGATTCAGGATCAGAGGCATCTCGCACATGCAGAATTAAATCTGCTTCAATCACTTCTTCCAAGGTTGCACGAAAAGCATTGACCAACTCATGCGGTAAATCCTGCACAAAACCAACCGTGTCGGAGAGCATCAACGCCTCACCACCAGGCAGGACTAACTTGCGCAAGGTTGGATCAAGCGTAGCAAACAACTGATCGGCGGCATACACATCACCTTCCGTCAGCCTGTTAAATAATGTCGATTTCCCTGCATTGGTATAACCCACCAAAGCAACCGTTGGAATTTCATGACGCTTGCGACCAATGCGCTGGGTTTGGCGCATACGTTGCACTTGTGCCAACTCGCCTTCCAGACGTTTGATGCTGTCTCGAATCATACGTCTATCTAATTCAATTTGACGCTCACCAGGTCCACCAAGGAAGCCATGACCACCACGTTGACGCTCCAAATGCGTCCACGAACGCACCAAACGCCCCAACTGGTAATTCAGGCTTGCTAAATCAACCTGCAATACACCCTCACGGGTGCGTGCCCGTGAGCCAAAAATCTCAAGAATCAAACCCGTACGATCCACCACCTTTACATCCCAAGTGGTTTCTAAATTCTGTTGTTGTACAGGTGTTAAAGCATGATCGACAAATACCACATCCGCCTCATGCTCCTCCACCAAATCTGTTATGGTCTCTGCTTGTCCAGAACCAAGCAAGGTTGAGGGAACAGCCTTACGAATCGAAATTTCTTCAGAGCCCACCAATTCACAATCACAAGATAATACCAACTGCTCAAACTCATGTAGACGCGAGGCACTTGCATGCTCACCCCAACGTTTATCTGCCAAGCGCGGATGCACTGCTATTGCCCGGCTTGGTCCTTCATCTGTTTCCATCATTTCCATGCTTTAAGTTGCTCCATCATCGCCTGTTTCAATGTTTCTGCATCACCCCTCACTGCATTTGGGGTCTGATTGCGAAACCATGTCGCCTGCCGTTTGGCATATTTTCGTGTTGCTGTAATGGCATCCCGAACAGCTTCTTCTAAGGAACACTCATCGTCTAAATACATCAATAGCTGCCTATATCCCACCGCACGCAAGGCTGGATGCAGCTCCGCTATTTCCTGCTGCTTCAACCAACGTACCTCATCCAACCAGCCTGCATCCATCATCATATCAATACGCGTTGCCAAACGCTCGCGCAATTCAGGGCGCGGCACATCCAGCACAAACACAGGGCAATCAATCTTCTCTTTTTGTGCTTCTTGCTCTGCCTGCCATGTTGAAAGTGGTACATGGGTACTCTTATAAATGCACAAACCACGCATAATACGCTGAGTATCCGTATTATGCAGTCTTTCTGCTAAAATCGGATCACATTGTTTTAATAAATCATGTAAATACAGCGTACCATGCTCGGCTTGCAAGGCAACAAGCTCATCTCGAACGCCTTCTTTTTCTTCAGGTATTTTGGCAAAACCTTCCACCAAAGCACGCAAATACATACCCGTACCACCTACAATGAGCGGCACTCGCCCTTGCATATTTTCTTCTTTAATAATATCCAATGCCACATCTGCCCAGCGTTGTGCTGACCAAATATCGGATACATCGGCACAATCAATTAAATAATGAGGAATACGTTGACGCTCCTCGCGACTTGCCTTGGCAGTACCAACATCCAGCCCCCGATAAAGCTGCATCGAATCACATGAAATAATGACCGAACCAGAGACCTCTGCTACATCCAATGCCAGAGATGTTTTACCCGTACCAGTTGCTCCCATCAATGCTACAGCACACCATGGCTGCGGTGTATGTTTCAAACTTACTTCCGTCAATCATGACTCCGCGTTTGTTCCAATTGCTTCGCCATCACTTTAATTTCTTCATCCAAACTTTTATCTGCCATCATTTGGGTATCTTCACGAATCAATAAACGTACCGCGACCATCCATAGAGGGCTTAACATCAAAGAGAACGCAATCACCACAATCGCCATTTGATGCCCATCCGTGGTCAACATACCCATTGTTAAACCCAAAGATGCTAATAAAAAAGATAACTCACCAATTTGTGACAACAAACCACCCGTTAATAGTGCCATCGTCCATGTTTCACCCAGTACACGCAATACCAGCGTATTGATGCCAGAGTTGAGAATAAACACCCCCAGCGTCATCAATATTACAAAACCAATGTTGTCCATGACAAAATTCAAATCAACCAACATGCCAATCGAAAGGAAAAATATCGCCACAAACACCACATAAAGCGAATGCAAATGCTCTTCCACCCACTCTGATTGATCGGAGGATTTTAAAATCATGCCAGCTAAAAATGCACCAAAAGGTGCTGAAAGCCCAATCCACGCAGTGAGTGCTGCAGCTGCAAAACATAGCAAAAGGCCCATCATAATTTGTTTATCAACACTTTTGAGAAACGTCTCTGGAATATGCCAACCTGGGCGGCGTAACAACCAAACAACCAAAGCCATTAATGCAATACCACCAATCAACTGGATGGCAATTTCGTTGCCTGACATTTCATGCTCACCCATCGTGCCGAGAATAATCATAATCGGTACAATGGCTAAATCCTGCATCAACAATACACCTAAAGCATTTTGTCCAAACGGAGTTTCCAACTCATCGGCATCTTTAAGCAATGTTAGTACAACCGCCGTGGAGCTCATACTAATAATAAAACCAAACAAAAGTCCTGACTGCCAAGACCAACCCAACAACCATGCCACCAAACAACAAATAGCCACCGATAAAGCCATTTGTGCGGCTGTGCCAAGCACCGCTACACGCCATTTGGCAATCAAGCGTGGTAGAGAAACCTCCATACCAATAAAAAACATCAACATAATCACACCCAACTCACCCAAGTGATTAAGTAATTCCCTATCATGTACAAATTCTAATGCTGAAGGCCCTACAACAATGCCCGTAATAATATATGCAACCGCAGCTGGGATGTTGTACATACGCAAAATATAAGCGAATAAAAATGCAAACCCAATCACGCCCACGATAGCAAATAAAACAGCATTCATTTCCATAAGGCTTTAACTTTTTTCCTCGCTTAAGTCAGAAAGTTGCAACTGAGCAAGCACTTGCTTGCACGCTTCTGAGCCCATAAAACGTATTTTAAGCAGTGAGAAAGCAATATTTCGAACATAAAACAAACCCATCACAATGACTGGCGATGAAAGCATTTCAAACCAAAACAACCATGTATATGTTGAATTTGCCAAAGCCGAATAAGTTAAAAAATACAGTACCAGCGTCATTGCCAATACTGTGCCTACCGTTAGGGCAATGTTTTCATGTGTATTTTTAATTTTTTCCACAATATCTTGTTGATCTTCCACCATAACTTTACTCACCTTATTCCTTTCGCCCAAATAAGCGATCCAATTCATTGAGCGATAAACGCACATATGTTGGTCGCCCATGGTTGCATTGCGCAATGTTCGGCGTTTGTTGCATTTCCCGCAATAAATTATTCTGCTCTTCTGGCAATAAAACGCGCCCCGCCTTGATTGAACCCTTACAAGCACGGTTACCAAGCCAACGCTCCAACACCCTACCCAAACCACTATCTCCAGCTTCGGCTTCCACACCTATCAGCATACACGCATCAATCAACTCAGCCACCAATTCTAACGGCGACTCACTGGCGAGCATCGCAGGCACACTACGAATAAAAAACAATTCATCATCAACCGCTTCCATATACACGCCAAAGCTTGCCAGTTGTAAAGTATGATCATGCAGCCACGCTGCCTGCTCACCTTGCAAGGGAAACTTCACAGGTGTTAGTAACATCTGTGTACTTACACTCCCCTTACTCAATTGTGCCTTTAACTTTTCATAGTTAATACGCTCATGTGCTGCATGTTGATCCACCAACACAATACCTTGATTGGTCTCACTTACAATATAACAGCTATGTAACTGTGCCACCGCATGCCCTAAATCCAACACTCCTTCTATCGGCGCACCATAGGGCGTATCACCTTCATGTACTTCATGTGGCGCACGAAACAATAGATGTTGCAATTCAGGATTATTTTTAGCTGTGTTGGAAGCTGAAAAAGAGCGCCCTTGTGATGCTTCTTTTTCATACATGGATGCCGAGTGCCCTTGTAATTCTGAACGGAACTGCGGCATACTGCTATGCGACACATCATTTGACGCGACAGGCATGGTTGGGTTCATCGCCTCCAATGCCTTATCTGTGGTGGTATTGGCAACAGATTGCCCCATGCTCTCAATAGCAATTCGCACACAAGCCACAATACCTGCCCGAACGGCTTGTGGTGATTTGAAACGCACTTCACGTTTGGCTGGATGCACATTCACATCCACATCCGCAGGATCCATCTCCAATCGAATCACCGCCACTGGGTAGCGATCATGAAACATCACATCACGATAACCCGCTCTAAGTGCCGCAATCAATGCTTTATCACGAATCACCCGACCATTGACCAAAAACATCATGCGTGTGGAATCTCTATGATGAAATGTTGGCAAACCCAAGTGGGCAGAGATGTTCATACCTTCATGCTCAATCACTTGTTGCACACTATTTTCAGAAAAATCGCGCCCCATAATTTCCAATACCCGCGCTGGTTCATCCTGTGATGGGAAATCAAAGCGTTTGCGCCCATCAAATTCCAAACGCATGGCAACTTTTGGGTGCGCCAATGCCAAGGCTCGAACAGCATCAACAATGGCAGCTTCTTCTGTTTTATCGGTACGCATAAAATTTAAACGGGCAGGGGTATTCAAAAATAAATCAAGAATTTCAATTTTTGTACCTGCACGAGGTGCTGCAGGACGCACTGTCGTTGCTCCACCACCATCCACACGCACTTCAATGCCTTCATCACTACCTTTAAAACATGTTTGCATGCGAAAGCGCGATACCGAAGCAATCGAAGGCAATGCTTCACCACGAAAACCATGCGATGCAATGCAATGCAAATCTTCCGATGTTTCAATTTTACTGGTGGCATGGCGTTGCAGTGCTAATTCCGCATCAGCAGCCGACATGCCACAACCATTATCATCAATTTCAATGCGTTTTTTGCCAGCCCCAGCAATACGTACAATAATCTTGCTCGCACCCGCATCCATACTATTTTCAATCAATTCTTTCACAGCCGATGCAGGGCGTTCCACCACTTCACCCGCTGCGATTTGGTTGGCAACTTGGGGTGGTAAAACATGAATGTAATTTTCAGCAGTCATGAGCGCACACTATCTGAGGCTAAGCAAGCTCGCGCTAGAAAATCCATATGATCAACGCCAAAGAATATTTCCGATTTACTTTTACCCTGCACAATAAATGTCGGCACACCAAACAAACCCGCTTTAATCGCTGTTTCCACCTGCAATTCAAACGCATCAGATGTTAGCCCTAGCCACACATTCGGGAGCCCTTTTAAGCCAAACACTTCCTGTAACCAGCCTTCTTTGCGTGGATCAACATCACCCGACCATAAAGCCTCAAATACAGCCAAGCAAAAACGTGCCCGTTCTTCACCATGCAGTGCTCCTGCAATCCGTAAAGCAGGACGGCTATCGAAAGCTCCCGGACGAATCATCTTAAATGGCACATCCAAATAAGCCGCCCATCGTTTTAAATCACGCAGCGAATACATTGCCTTATTTTTAATCGTGGCAGGCCCTATATTACCTGATTGATGGATGAGTTTCGGCAAATTGACTGGCAGCCATATAAATTTCACATTATTTTTCACAGAAAATTGCGTCAACTGTACCGCTGCCAAATAGCTATAGGGGCTGATAAAATCAAAGTAAAAATCAATCATCTTAATATTCAATTCTTCTCCTGCCCTAACATTTCAAATCACAATAAAAGTTTTTATGCAAGGCAATTGCTCATAAGTTGCTAACATATCGAGCTTTATCCAGGAGGTTTAGAGAAATGCTAATCGCTGATGCTTCCACCGTTCCGCATCCAAATTTATATCCTGTATTCAGAATTTTAGCAAAACCCTATCACTTGCAATCTTTGCCTCGCCTAAGGTCATCTACTGCTGATAAATTCACACCCTTTGGCTTGCAGCCTCATCAATCTAGAATTTAGGGTAAGGTATTTGAAAGTTAAGTATCCTGCCGAGCAAAAGTTTAAGTTTCCAGTGTCTGCACGAAATATTTATAGCTGAGTTTTTCAACTTTTATGAATATTTTGTGCGTATTACACTGGAAACTTGAAATTAGCAGACTAATCAGTTGTTACATTGGCATAAAAAGCAGTGCCAGTTTTTTCATCTTCATAAATCATTACCCACACATCAATGCCTTGTGACGTATCTGGCAAATCTGCCGATGGAATAATCGCTTGCACTTTCTCGTGAACACCATTATTCCTCATTAAAATAGTGCACAAACCACCCACTGCATAAGAGGTATTATCCGCTGTACTTTCATCCGTAAAACTAAAGCTACAACTTACACCATTATCATTAAAACCGTCACCAGAGCCTTCACTCAACACATCAGCATTAAAGGTAATAACATCATTATCTTTAATCCCAGCCGTATGGTTTAGAAAAATCACTTGTGAGCCTTTTTCCATCTCAGCAATAAAATCACTAAAACGACCCAGTACAATGGCTTCAAATTCATAATCAGCCACTGTTTTATGGAACGCTGCAATATTCACATGTTTTGTGCCTGCTGCTTGAGCAGGTATAACAATCACTATCGAAAAAATAGCCACCAAACATAATTTCCAAATACCTCTAAACATAAGCAAACCTCCAAATAATAAGCAAACACAATACTACTTCATAAGAAAAAGCAAGCATTGAAGTCAACCATTTACTTTACAAGGTTTTTACACTCCCAGTCTTTATATTGGCATTCAATAAACCTAAAAAACCACCATCACTACTAAGTTTAAACCCTTGCAATCGTTGCGATGACACTGCCAGCACTGGCTCATACCACAATGGTATATAGACTTGATCTTGCTGCATCCTTTTCTGCACTAGCGCATAAAGCTGCTGGCGTTTTGTTATACTTTCACTTTCAGCGGCAGCCTCTAACCAACGATCAACACTAGCATTACTATAACGCCCACGATTTGCACCTTTGGGCGGCCACATATCCGAGTCTAAAATCCAACGGTAAATATCAGGATCCACAATACCTACCCAAGATAATGAGAAAACCTGAAAATCACCACGTTTGATGCGTGCATAAAAACCACCCCACTCCAACGACTCAATGCTCACCTGCACACCAATTTTTTGCCACATGTCAGCAATGGCAGTCGCCAAACGCAAGCGTGCTGGGTCTGTACTGGTGCGATAGTTAAGGGCAAATCGCATGCCATCTTTACCGCGCAAAAAGCCAGCCTGATCTAGGAGTTGTTCTGCTCTTTGACGATCAAATGTTGTTTCGGGCAAATGCATTGTAGCCCAATGATCAGGGCTTAAAACCGTTTCTGCTAATTCAGGCAAGTTAGAAAAGAGTGCTTTTTTTAACCTTACCCTATCTACAGCCAATGCCAAGGCATGCCGAACACGCACATCTTTTAATATGGCATCTTGAATATTCATGCCAACATATGAAAAAGTCGTTGAGGTATGGCTTTGAATCGTTAAATTCTTCTGCCTTTTTAAATATGGCAATAAACCTGGTGGCAAATCATTTTGCGTAAAATCAATTTCACCCCGCACCAATTTCAAGCAACGTGTCACAGCATCTTTTACACGAATAAAATGCAATACTTCAATATTGGATATGGATGAAGGCTGCACGCGTCGTAAATACAAATCATTGCCATGCCATGATTGTAATTGAAAAGCTCCTGCCCCCATCATATTTCGAGCTTGATGCGGTTTACCTGCCATGGACTCTGGCACGATTCCCAAGGATAAACGCGTCAATAATGAGCTATCAGCTTTGTTCAAATGCAAGCGCAGGCGATATGGCGATAACTCCTCTACAGACTCAATAGCCGCAAAACCTGCACGCAAAGGGCTCGCCAAATCCTTATTGAGCACACCGAGCAACGTTGCTACAACATCTTTTGCCCGCAAGGGGGAACCATCATGGAAATAG
Source organism: Mariprofundaceae bacterium (assembly GCA_027018935.1). Taxonomy (GTDB): domain Bacteria; phylum Pseudomonadota; class Zetaproteobacteria; order Mariprofundales; family Mariprofundaceae. The sequence continues at coordinate 9,881 of JALUXZ010000156.1, read as the reverse complement.
ACATCTTTTTTTAAATCAAACACCCATGTTAAAGCATCAGGGTGTTGCCATGATGCTGCAACATCAGCTTGCGCTCTAAAATCATCACTCAATCGAATCAAACCGCGATGCATCAGAGCTTGAATTTTATGCGAGGCGGCATCCGTGGCAAAACGTGGGTCAAGCGACATAGGAAGTTGCGCTATACCAATTCGTAACTCACCTTGTTCTACGGCTTGTTGCTGGCACGCAGGCAGAGTCACCAATAAACATAATAAAAGCCACCGCAAAGGTTTTATCGCGTCCATAAACTCATACTTTCCACATGCCCCGAATAGGGAAATAAATCCAAGGCTCGCAATGCCTGCAAATGATAACCCTGCGCCTTCATTTCTAGGGCATCACGCTCACCAGAAAGCACATCACAATGCACCAAGATAACTTTTTGAGGCAATAAGCGGTTCATCAAACCACAAATTTTCTTTGCGCCCTTACGTGGTGGATCAACAATCAATATATCTGCCCCCACAAATGGAGAGCTATCAAAACGACCAAATAAATCTGACTGTTGGTATGTGGCAGGGAGTTTTAAACGCTTGGCATTGGCATTGGCAGCACGTACGCTAGCAACATTCACCTCCGCACCCATCACCTGCATCCCTGAGGCCGCCAAAGGCAGAGAAAGGTTACCTGCTCCCGAAAACAAATCGACCACATACTTCGCTCCAGCACTCCATGCTAGAATTTGTTCAATCATCATGCGGTTACCACTTTTTTGCCCCTGCACAAAATCATCAGGTCCAATATGAATCGCTATATCACCAGTAGCTGTAGGTAAATAATCATACAACTGATACACAGGTTTGCTTAATGCTCTTAGTCCCTCTTTATCCCGGCACCAGTATTGCAATTTTAATCCCTGCCAAGCAATATCAGGAGGCATCGCATCCAACGCACACTTACCTGTATATTCCAAAACCACATGTATAGCATCAGATAACTGTACAGCATACACCGATTCAGGCTTCTTTATCACACGATTTCTCAAAGTAAGTTGCAAAGCCTTTCTCAAAGCCTCTAATTCAGCCGTCAGCACCATGCAGTCATCAATCTCAACCACTTCATGACTCTGATATGCACGAAAACCCAAAATAGCCTGCTTTTGCTGATTGCTCCCAACATGCCAACGCAAACGCCGCCTATGCCAATCTTCATCATGCGACTCACCCGATGTTTGAACAGGCAGCCACTGTGTATTTTTTGTTATCACCCTAGCAAAAGCATCCCGAACCCATTGCGACTTTACGGCTGCATGCGCATCTTTATGTAGGTATTGCAATGCACAGCCACCACAACGTGCTGCGATCGAACAGCTTGCAGCCACACGTTTATTCGATGCTTCTTCAACTTTTGCAAGTGAAGCTCTTACTACACCCCGGCGTTTATGGGCATCAGACAAAGACAATAAGTCACCTGGAATAGCTTGACGAACAAAGCAAGTTTTATAATGGCTACCTTGCGAAGATATATGCACCAAAGCATCCCCACCTGGTAATAAATACTTTACCTTTCCTAATAACACATCTGACATCGCTAAAGAATCAGCGAATCAAATCAATGGGCCCAATAGTGATGGGTTCTGGGGTACGGAAACGCAAACGAACACCCCTAATCTTCTTAGGGAGTTTGCTCTTGGAAATTGTTACAGCAATATCAACATCATCATCGTTGCGAGAAAAAACCTCATGCCACTTATACTTACTATCTTGCACCGCCAACTTTACGTAACCACCTTTAAAGTTAAGCCTGCCAACGCTGGCTTTATGCAATATAATTTTTCGTAACGTTGCAGGTTTATCCAAGTACAAACGAATTTGAGCCTTTTTATACGATGTAAATATCTCTTTACCGCTATAAGACCTTAAAGATTCAAAATACAAACGCTTGCCGCCCTTAAATTCATGTGGCTTAGACACATCCACAGCACCACCATTCGAACGTGTTACTTTATAGCCGACAGAATACGTAATTGAGCGTGCAGCAGGCCTAGCTTTCCTAATTTTTTTAGGTTTAATAATCTTCTTCGACGGTACCTTTTTTTCAACGACAACAACTGGTTTTACTTCTTTTAGGGAAGGTTCTTGTATCGCCTTCTTGTTTTGTTCTACAATGCTAGCATCCACTTTTGACGCTATTGCTTCTGGCTGTTTTTTATCATTCGTAGAAACAATCTTTTGAACAGCAGGCTCAGCTACCATGGCAGGCCTTTCTGCAACATCCATCACCGAAACAAGCACCCAGCCAAGCAATGCCAACATCAAAGATGCCCCGCCCCATGTTATCACCGCTTTCCACTTATGTGGCATACCCGAATCTTTACCCGATGCAGGCAAGTCACGCCTAGGCAAGAGCGTGGTTATCAGCCCAAAAAACTTAGAAAATTTCGAGCCAATACTTCGAGCCGATGCTTTTAACAAACCCTTCGCAATCGCAGCATTAGAATGCGTAGGAATGCTTACTGAGGTTTTGGATAAGCCTGGAGCCATAACATTATCAGACAAATGCCTAGCAATAATATCTAATTCTTGATGCACCAAGGCACAGCTAGCTGGGCGGTCATTGGGACTTTTTGCCAACAATCTTAAAATAAGATCAGAAATTTCCAACGGCAAAGAACGGTTTAACTCATGCGGTGAAACAGGATGTTCACGCACCTGTTTCTCCATAATTTCAAACTCGCCACCACCCTGCGCAGATGCATCAAAAGGGAGTTTTCCTGTCATCATTTGATAAAGCAGAATACCAAAAGCATATAAATCGGTACGTGCATCAATGGGTTGATTCAGAATTTGCTCTGGTGCCATATAACGAAACGAGCCTACTGTTGCACCACTTTGAGTTAAATCATCATCACCTTTGGCTGGTTTTGCCAAACCAAAATCCATCAACTTTATATCACCATTATCAGCTAGCAACACATTGGCTGGTTTTAAATCACGATGCACAAGCCCAATATGATGCGCTGCTTCCAAACCCAATAAAATCGCTTGAGCAATGCGCACCAAATCTATAATTGCATGTTTTTTTGCAGTCCGTAAATATTCTCTTAAATTCTTGCCATGTACCATCTCCATAATAAGAGCCATATGTTCAGCATCTTCATAAAGGGACAGTAGTGTTACAACATTGGGGTGCATCAACTGCGCATGCATACGCGCTTCACGGCGAAAACGTTCTTTTAAATCTTCATTCTGTAGTAAATGTGGGTGTAAAACCTTAATAGCAACTTCACGATGCAGCTTTTCATCGGTTGCACGATACACAATACCCATGCCACCCGACCCCAATTCGGAGTCTAGGCTATATTGACCCAAATGCGTCACACCCTTTTTAATCATGCCACAACCTTAGCAGGTATCTGCACATTCATACAATCACTATAAAAAATATTCCTCATTAAAACATATCCCTTGCAAGCTGTTTTCACAGACTTAACCTCAGGTCACGCATACGATCCAAGCTTTTTAAGTAGTCTGGGCATAGCTGTTTGCCCTTACCTTGCACAAACAACTTAAAGGTTTCGCCCATACCAAAGGGTAGAAGCATACGCTTGGCATGTGCCAATGCCTGCACCGATTCAATCGACCCATCTTGCGCCAATTCACTGATTGCCTGCTGCACCATAGGGCTTTGTGCCAACCACCCTCCTTGCGTAATAAAAGAGCAAGGCAATAAATCATACTTCATACCTGATTTTGCTAAAGCCGTGAAATCCACATGCGCAGTCAAATCACACAAGCCAACATCTGCCAACACATTTTCAACCACTTGGTGCGCCTTATGCCCCATCAATGTGCCTTCAATTCGATTAGAACGATAATATTCCTGTTGGCTATAACCATAATCCACACAAAAAACAAAACCATCCCCTATCACATCCGACACATTCTTTTGCCATGCAGGCAATGCAGGGTTGTATTCACTAATATAACCATTCGACCATGCTTCTATCAATGTGGTATCAATACTGGGCGCATCTGCCATAGATTCTTGTGACTCAGACCACACAAACCTATCATCTGATAATTGAACCCCACGCTCATAAAAACATTGATTACGCCAAACAAAACTTCGCACAGGAAAAGCATCTGGCAACTCATTGCACATCATCAGTACGGGCAAATCCGTCTTTACATCTGCAAGCTCAATATATTGCTGAACATCAAAGCCCTTCTCAGCATAGTGTGCCTGCTGCCTCTCACGCATTTGCGCACTACGCTCCACCGCAATCACCGTTGGAAATGCCATATCTTGATGTTGCAAGAAACGTAACACCTGTGTTAACAAGCGCCCTGTACCACCACCTTGCTCCAACAACACCCAATGCTCTGGTCTGCCCAATTGCTGCCAACCCCAAAACATTAAATCAGCAAAACCCATCGCCAACCAAGGGCCTAAATCCGCCCCTGTAACAAAATCACCCGCCTCTCCAAACACATGTTTTGACTCATAATATCCCAACTTTTTCTCATACAAAGCGGCGCGCATAAAATCCTCAAATGGTAAAAAACCATTCGATGCACGGATATTGTCAGCAATCATCGATTGTAATGCAGTACAGTTGACGCTCATCTTCCCCCCGACTAACGTAGCGGCATACTATGAACGCTCTTGCACTTTTACCAGCATGAGATAGCCTAGTTTATTGATTAAGCCCTGCGGGGCATACAACGAGGAAAAATACATGTCTGACAACATTATAAATGTGACTGATGATAGTTTTGAGAACGATGTTTTAAAGGCTTCTGGTGCTGTACTGGTTGATTTCTGGGCACCTTGGTGTGGTCCTTGCAAACAAATCGCACCTATTTTAACTGAAATTGCTGCCGATATGGGTGATAAAATCACTATTGCTAAAATTGATATTGATGATAATCCAAACACCCCAGGCAAATATGGTGTGCGTGGCATCCCAACCTTGATGGTTTTCTCTGATGGTAATGTACAAGGCACCAAAGTTGGCGCTGTTACCAAAGGTAAGTTGGTTGATTTTATTAACGAACACCTCGATTAATTCATTGTTCACATGTTTTACTAAAAAAGCAGGGTTATCCCCTGCTTTTTTTATGTCCAAAATATCCTCTTATTCGGCTATGGCAAATTATGCGTATTCTTGGCGTTGATCCAGGCTCTATCAAAACGGGTGTTGGCATCTTAGATGCTCAAGGCAACCGTTTATGCTATGTCTACCATACTGTTATCCAAGCTGGCAAAGGTGATTTCAGTGAGCGTTTAACCAATTTGTTTTTGGGCTTGAATGATATTATTGCTGAATTTCAACCTGATACCGCTGCCATGGAAGATGTATTTGTATCAAAAAACGTCGCTTCTGCACTAAAATTAGGGCAAGCACGTGGCGCACTTATTGCCGCATGTGGCCATCACAAGTTGCATGTAACACCCTATTCTCCGACCAAGGTCAAACAATCACTCACAGGTTTCGGGCGCGCCGATAAAGCGCAAATGCAGCACATGGTGAATATGTTACTCAAACCACCGCCACCACTTCAAGAAGATGCTGCTGATGCGCTTGCCGTCTGCATTTGTCACGCGCATCATGCGCCTGTACAAACATCACGCATCAAAAGGCAGGAGTCATCATGATTGGCTGGTTATCCGGTAAGATTCGAGAGCTTGACCCGATAGGCACAGTACTTATTGATGTGCAAGGTGTGGGTTATGACGTATCGGTCAGCCTACAAACCTTATGCAATCTAAAAACTGGTGATACAGCTTCACTATCCATTCACACCTATGTACGTGAAGACCAACTGGTTTTATTTGGTTTTGCTGATAGCCATGAACGTGAAACTTTCCGTAAGTTAAATAAAGTTACGGGTATTGGTGCAAAAATGGCTCTTAATTTAATGTCTGGTATGTCAGCAAGTGAGTTGGCAACAGCTATTGAGCAAGCCGATGATTTAGCCATCGCTCGCACACCTGGTATTGGCAAAAAAACTGCGCAACGACTTATTTTAGAATTACAAGGCAAACTCGAAGTTGGACACGACAGCACATCTGGCGACCACGGGCTTCATGATGTGAAGTCTGCTTTGCTTAACTTAGGTTATAAAGCACCGCAAATTGATAAAGCATTAAAATCTATTGATGCATCACAAAATTTTGAAACATGCTTTAAAGCAGCTCTAAAAGTACTCACATGAGCGATGATTTCACGCCAGAAGAACGTATTATTACTGCCTCAAATCAACCAGAAGATTGGGATGTCGCATTGCGCCCCAAAAAGCTGGCTGACTATGTCGGGCAAGAAAAGATTCGTGAAAATCTTAGCATCTTCATCAAAGCAGCAACCGCGCGTCAGGAATCTTTGGATCATGTTCTGTTATATGGTCCACCGGGTTTGGGTAAAACCACATTAGCGAATATCATCGCCAATGAAATGGGGACAACCATTCGCAGCACCTCTGGGCCAGTCATTGAACGCCCTGGTGATTTGGCGGCTATGCTCACCAATTTGGAAGAGGGCGATGTATTGTTTATCGATGAGATTCATCGTTTAAGTCCGCAAGTCGAAGAAATTCTTTATCCAGCCTTGGAAGATTTTCAATTGGACATTATGATTGGACAAGGGCCTGCGGCACGTTCCATCAAAATGGATTTACCACGTTTCACCTTGGTCGGAGCAACCACACGCGCTGGCTTGCTTACCAACCCTTTAAGAGATCGTTTTGGCATTCTTCAACGTTTGGAATTTTATTCACACAATGAACTTGCCCAAATTGTAACCCGATCTGCACAGTTATTGGATATTCCAAGCACAAGCGAAGGTTCATTAGAAATGGCCAAACGCTCACGTGGTACACCCCGTATTGCTAATCGTTTATTACGACGTGTCCGTGATTTTGCACAAGTTGAACATCAAGGTGAAATCAATCAACAAATCGCCGATCACTCATTAACCCGCATGGAGGTTGATCATTTGGGCTTAGATCAAATGGATCGCCGTTTATTGATTGCCCTCATTGATCGTTATAATGGTGGACCTGCTGGACTGGATACGCTTGCCGCATCCATTGCCGAAGAGCGCGATACCATTGAAGATGTATTGGAGCCTTATTTGATGCAAGAAGGCTTGATTGCACGCACCCCACGCGGCCGTGTAGCAACTCCTTTGGCATATAGCCATTTGGGAAGGACATTACCACATGATGACACTCCACAAGGTTCGTTGTTATGAACTTTCCTATACGCATTTATTATGAAGATACCGATCATGGCGGCGTGGTATATTACGCCAATTATTTAAAATTTATGGAACGCGGACGCACTGAATTTTTACGTGCCCACAATATCGAACTTGATCAAGTTCTTAAGGATTTCGGCATCATGTTTGTGGTGACCAACGTGAACATTCACTATAAAGGCGCAGCACATTTTAACGATATGATACATGTTGAGACACTGCTTACGAAAGCCTCTGGCGCGCGTATTGCATTTATTCAGCGCATTTATAGCAAATCAGCTATGGGGAAAAAAATACTACTCACCGATGCAACTGTTCAACTTGCCTGTGTGAATACTGCAGGACGACCCAGCCTGATTCCCAAGGCATTGCTATCCACATTACAACAACAAATTTATCAAGATACATAAGGAGAGAATATGGCAGAACAACTAAGTGTATGGGCACTCATTCTTGGTGCAGGCATAGTCGTAAAAGGCGTATTAATATTACTTTTATTACTATCCATCGCCTCATGGGGTGTTATTTTTAACAAAGCCCGTATTTATCGCAAAACGCGTAAAGAAAATGCTGCTTTTTCAGATGCTTTCTGGGGCGGATCAGATATGGATACCGTTCTTGCCAGTATTCCAAACCGTTATGCCCACACCCCACTGGCGAATATTTTTCAATCTGGTTATCGTGAGTACATTCGCCAACGTGGTGATTCCAAGCAACAGGATGTTGGTAATAAAATCACTGCTGGTCACGGTCTGGATGGTATTCGCCGCTCCTTAGATGCTGCATTATCACGTGAAATGGAAGCTTTATCCCGTCACCTAGCATTTCTAGCCACGGTTGGTTCAACATCACCATTTATTGGTCTGTTTGGTACCGTATGGGGTATTTTAACTGCCTTTCAAGGCATTGCCATATCTCAAAACACATCCTTAACTGCTGTCGCACCGGGCATTGCTGAAGCTTTGGTTGCTACAGCATTCGGATTGGTTGCTGCGATTCCTGCTGTTGTCGCATACAATAAATTCACAGCTGATTTAAAACGTCAGGCATCAGGCATGGAGCAGTTCGCGTCTGAATTTTTAAATATTATGTCACGTCATATTCGCCGAGGTTAATCACTATGTGGGCAGGTCAAAGCGGCTGGGGTGGATCCAGCAACAAATGGGATAAGGGCAGTGAGCCTATGGGTGAAATCAATGTGACACCGCTGGTGGATGTGATGTTGGTATTGCTCATTATTTTTATGGTTGCAGCACCATTATTAACACAAGGCATCAATGTTGATTTACCTGATGCCGATGCACCAGCCATGCAACAAAATATCGAACCATTGGTCATTAGCATTCGCAAAAATGGCGATATTTATATGCAAAAACACAAAGTAAAACTCAAACAACTGGCAGCACGCATCCAAGCCATGCGTGAAAATAATCCCAAACTGCCTGTTTTCATCCGTGGTGATGCCAAAACACAATATCAGTATGTGGCTCAAGTCATGAGCAGTCTAGAAAGAGCTGGAATTAAGAAGGTTGGACTTGTCACAGAGCCAACCCGCTAAACACACGCGTTATCATACATTTAGCGGACTGGATTTCCTGTTCGCTGTATTGGCGCATGTTCTCATTGTCGGCATAATTGCCACCATCGCATGGTGGCAAAGCAATCATGCCCCCACCCCACCACTCAAACGCATTGAAGTGAGCATGATCTCTGCCCAAGATTTAAAGAAAATGCAGCATCAAGCTCGTAAGACTCAGAAGAAAGTTAAAACCGTCAAAAAAACACACAAACCTAAAGTAAAAGCTGTTGTTAAACAGAAAATCAAGCCCAAGAAAAAACCAGTCTTAAAACTAAAGCCTAAAACTAAAAAGGCAGTGAAAAGCACAAAGAAAGTTAAAGAAGACCCAGATTTTGATCCTTTTTCACCTGTCGAATCAAGCAGCAACAAAACCACCAAAACACGCTCTAAACCCAAACCAGATATGGCAGACATCATGGGAAAACAACTTTCAACACAAGAAATTGATCGTTATATCGCCATGATGCAGGCTGCCGTGCAATCCCATTGGAAAGTACCCGGCGGCATCAATGAAAATACACCTGACCCATTGGTTGAAATGATTTTACAGCGCAACGGACAACTGCTTAGCGTTAAAATTCTTGAATCATCAGGCAATAGCGCATTAGATCAAACACTCATTGCCGCAATCCGTGCTGCTGCACCCTTTCGTGTGCCTAGCAAACAATTTGAAAGCTTTCGCAACAACCGCATTCGCTTTCATCCATTGTAAGCAATGCCAACGCCCGAATAAGCTTTTTATTACTACGAATCATTCCCTGAATGATATGCACATCATCTATAACTCTAGAAATACAACACATAACTTAACCTATTTCTACCCATAGAATGTCAATTCTTCAGATTAAAATCAAACAATTACGTATTATACCTTTGGAGCTTTTAAATTTCTTCTAAATGATAAAAACTGATGCGATTACCCTGCCTTCCATGCGTGATTCCGACATTCCGCACCTTTTATTTTGGTTTCAGGAATAAAGTCTGAGATACCGTTTTCCCATTAACTGCAACAGTTTTTCGTGCTGAGAATTGATATTTAACACAGCCGCCTTTGTTTTC
>JALUXZ010000155.1 GCA_027018935.1 Mariprofundaceae bacterium | reverse complement strand
AAACGACGTTGATTTTCGCTCATAGCAAGGCGCAATAAAATGAGTAATAGCATCGCTATTATCCATTTTGTTCAACGCCGCTAGGGGTGAAAAGCACAAGTTTGGCGAAGTACCGAGGTTTTTCGAGATGCCCTTAAGTTTGCCAACGCCGGCGTTGGTAATTTTGGGCGCATAGACACCATGCATTGAGTTAATCAGCACCTCCCTAGTATCACTATTCAATGCAATACTCTGTCGCCATCGTGTATGTCGCCCCAGCCGCAAGCTCAACCACATCATCAAGCGCATTGGCAGTTTCTACACATAACATGTTCAAATAACCATCGTGTCCTAAATCGCCCATTTTTTCGGCAGTTTCAAGCCAAGGATTCCACACAATAGCAGAGGCACTACCTTGATTGCGAATGATAATCGTACGATCCATACCCTCATCAACAATACGCATTTGATTTCCTGTATTCACATAAACACGATCTGTTTCTTGCGATATTGTTACTGCACCATCTTGTGTTTTACGCGTGAAATTATCCACTTTATCAAGGTATTCGCAGCCTTCCAAACCTTCGACATGCACCTTGCGCACATCCGATACATTGAAATACGTATGCAATGCTTGCCCTAGTGTGAAAGCAGTATCACCAAGGTTTGTGGTTTCCAAGGCAATTTTCAAGGTTTTTCCAACTATAATGTGCAACTGTACCTGCAGGGGATGTCCACACACTGTTTTAACTTGCTCATTTTGCTGCATTTCTAAACTAATACTTGTACTTCCATCTGCCAAAGTCGTTGAGACAACAGGTTTCCAACTCACTGTACGTGCGGGACCATGACCTGGCAAACTGGAATCTGATGCATGCGGACCAAACCAAGGCCAACAAATTGGCACGCCACCACGCAAAGATTTCCCTGCCGCAAATGTCGCATCATCCGACATCCAAATAAGCTCTTTTTCACCCTTCGGCACAAAACTCAAAATATGCGCGCCTTGCAAGGCAATGCTTGCCTGCGCAAAACTATTGTTTATTTCAGCCACTGGCATGTCGCCTTTACCCAATTTGAAATTCAAACTTCCTTCAATCGCCCATGCTGCATTTAATGCTGAAATATCACCCATAATACCTCTCCTTTTAACCAGATCTTGTTACAAATCACTCGTCCACATGGTCAATGTAACTTTTTTACATATCATCTCACACGCTACACACTTTTTATGTCATGAACCAAGGATAAACCCATGCCCATCCCTCTCGCCTATTTTGGCGTAGTTTTAATTTGGAGTACAACCCCGCTCGCTATTGCTTGGAGTGGTGAAGCTGCTGGCTTTGTTTTTGGTGTCAGTAGCCGCATGCTATTGGGATTGGTTCTCATATTTATATTTGCGGTTATCATGAAAACTCGGCTTGTATGGCATCACAAAGCTCGCTTGGCTTATCTTTATGGAGGGCTCGGCATCTATGCCAGTATGCTGGCTGTTTATTGGGCTGCGCAGCAAATACCCTCTGGCTGGGTTTCAGTTTTATTTGGTTTAACACCCATTTTTTCAGCCATTATGGCATCATTTTGGCTGGAAAATGAACATCTAACCCGTCATCGCATGACAGGCATCTTACTTGGACTCTCTGGTTTATTGGTCGTCTTCGGCAGTAGCCTTAGTTTAAGTGAAACGGCTGTTCTCGGTGTATTTGGCGTTATTCTTTCAGGAATTATCCATTCCGCCTCGGCTATTTGGGTCAAACGAGTCAATGCTCAAATCCCTGCCATTAGCATGACTGCTGGAAGCCTTCTGGTTGCCACGCCCTTATTTGTGCTAACATGGTTATGCATCCAGCCTGGCTTTGCCGAAACCCAACAAACGCTCAATAATGCGCCTAGCTATGCCCTTATTGCCATTGCTTATCTGGCGCTATTTGGATCTGTCTTTGGCTTTTCATTATACTTTTTTGTACTCAAACACGTTGAGGCAACTCGCGTTGCCCTGATTTCATTGATCACCCCAATCACATCTTTAATGCTCGGACATTATTTCAATCATGAAGTCATTAGCCTAAACATTATCATCGGTGCTGGACTGATCATTTCAGGTCTCGCACTTTTCGAGCTTGGTGGAAAAGCACTGCCTAAATGGGTGCCTTTTAGACCCAACTAAATCCGAGCTCAATAGAGGTTCTTTAAGGAGGTGCTGGCGATTTTGGGCGTATAGGCATCATTTATTGAGTTGATCAGCACCTCCTTAATTTCCATGCATGCGCTTTAATCATCATGTTCTTCATGCTCATCATCTTCTCTGTCGGATCGGTGATTTCTATTACCCCTAGGCACAACAATCGCAGTGCCTTTGCCATAACCTCGATGGTGACGGTCTTGACCATATGTTTGATTATGTGGCGCAGAAATAACTGCTCCAGTTACTCCGCCAATCACCGCACCGATGGCAGCCCCCTCAACAGCACGTCCAGAATCTGAACCAATGACTGCTCCTGCCACGCCACCAACTACTGCGCCTGTTGTTGCAGCACGCTGTTGCTCATATGTCGCACACGCCGAAAGTCCTAATACCAACATCGCTATTAATAACTTATGCATAATTTAACTCCTGTAAACTTACTCTTTAATCACTCAGCACTGGAAAACACTGCTATCTTATTACAATTAATCATCATATTCGCCAAAATCGTCATTGTAATCTTTGCCATCAAACCTTTGACCTTTCGGAGCACCCACCACTGCGCCTGCCCTACCGTCACTCACCTCATCCGTGGCTGTGCTACGCAGCTCATCGTATGTTGCACACCCTGAAAGACCCAACAACAACACCATCAATAATTTACTCATCATTCAGCCCCTTTGAAAAGCAGCCCTATTATAGTTAATCAGAAAAAAGAATATAGTGCGATGATTGCATCACAACAGCGTTAAAAACACACCTCTAGCAAATTAGTAGTAACCTTCTATATATTTTCAATATAAAGTACGCGCAATGCTTTATAGGTTATTTCAAAAAACTCTCTTATGCTTATTCAGCATGCTACTGCCTTCCATCGCAATAGCCAAAGCATCCGAGCATATCAGCATTGATTTACAGCGCACTTATTTCATAGAAGCACGCCAAGCTCTAAAAAGTAATGACATACAAACATTTCAAGAGCTTCGCAATAAACTTCAAACATACCCATTAAGCCCTTACCTAGACATCTGGCAAGCCCGTCAAGCCCTCCCTAACAACAATGATGTCCAAATCGAGCAAATGCTCAGCCGCTACCAAGACATTCCTGAAGCAATCGACTTACGTATCGCATGGATGAAAAATTTAGCTGGGCGAGGTCAGTGGCCACATGTTGCGGCACAATTAAAGCTTATCAATAATGCTACGCAGAGTTTTCCAAAAGTATCCTTACGTTCAGCTTGGTATAATGGCGATAAAGAACTCGCTTTTAACTTACTATCCAAGCAATGGCGCAATGGTGAAAAAATTCATACATATGCCATACCATTTTTATACCCAGCCTGGAAAGAAGCTGGTTTTCCTACTGCTAAAGACTCCTATGCGCGCATCATCTATTTTGCCAAACGTGGCAAGTGGAAAAATATTCATGCACTTCAAGCTTTATTATCCAAGCAAGAACAAAAGCTTCTAAAGCTTTGGCAACATGCACAGAAAAAACCTGCGCTTGGATTGCAGGACATTCACAAATACTCGCCTGAAAATAAACTAATATACCCTATCATCAAAGATACACTGCGCCGCCTATCGGCTTTCAATATTGAGGCCTCTTGGCAACAATTGAAGGCGTTGAAAAAATCTTTAACTACCAAACAATTTGAGCGCTTACAACGAAAAATCGCCTTGCGAGCCGCCAAACAGCACAATTTACAAGCTGCAGCATGGCTGGCTAGCCTTAGCCCTAAACTTCAAAACAATGAAACACGGGCTTGGCATGTGCGTATATTGCTATTACAAAAAAAATGGTCGCAAACCATTGCTGCCATTCAAGCCATGCCTGAATCACAACAGTTGGCAAGCCGTTGGATGTATTGGCAAGCCCATGCCCTGCAAGCATTGAAGCAAAATACCGCCGCCAAATTATTATTTGAGCAAATCGCTATTGGTCGTGGTTATTATAGCTTCCTAAGTGCTGATCGTTTGGGTGAAACGTATCATATGAGTGCCAAACCTATCAAAACATCATCATCATTCAGCGATTTAAAAAAAGAAGCTTATATTCAAAGAGCTTATGAATGGTTTCAACTGCACGAAACAGGCAAGGCAAGCCGTGAATGGAATCGAGGCTTACGCAATGCATCACAGCAAACATGGTTACAAGCGCTACAATTAGCCGCTTCTTGGGGCTGGTATGATCGAACAATTCAGGCGGCGACACGTACTGGGGCATATGATGCACTGAACTTGCGTTTCCCTTTGGGTTATTTGGATGATGTGCAACACATTGCCAAACAAACTGGGGTAAAAAAATCACTTATTTGGAGTGTTATTCGGCAAGAGTCGGTGTTTAATAGCCATGCTGTATCACATCGAGGTGCGCGCGGCTTAATGCAATTAATGCCGACAACAGCGGATTATATTTCAAAAAAATCTGGGCTTGGCAAAGTCCCTAAACAAGAGCTTTTCTTACCTCCCACCAACATTCAACTTGGATCTTTGTACTTAGCCGACCTATTAAAACGCTTTGATAATCAACCTGCTTTAGCCATTGCGGCATATAATGCAGGACCAACACGTGTTAAACGCTGGCAAAAGCAAACATCCATCAACGATATTGATATCTGGGTAGAAGTTATACCCTTTAATGAAACACGTCGTTATGTACAACAAGTCATAGCCTTCACTGTAGTCTATGATTGGCGCTTACAGCAACTCTCACCAGGGTGATTGACGAGGAAAAGCACGTTCAAACGAAGTCCGTACACTGACAGTGTGCCCTGTCACATACCGCCGTTTATAAGGCTATACTTTACCTTAGCAGGTTAGGCAATTATGCTAGCCAGATATTTTCCCATATAGGTTGCTCATTATGTTACAAAAGATTTTTGGTATTTTTTCGCGCGATATTTCAATTGACCTAGGCACAGCCAATACGCTGATCTATGTTCGAGGCGAAGGCATTGTTCTAAACGAACCATCCGTTGTTGCTGTTTATGAAGGTGGTGGTCGGAAAAATCGCAAGGTTTTGGCTGTAGGTACTGAAGCCAAACGTATGCTCGGGCGCACGCCTGACTCTATTTCTGCTATTCGCCCACTAAAAGACGGTGTGATTGCTGACTTTGTCATTACTGAAGAAATGCTGAAACAATTTATTCGCAAAGTGCATAAACGCTCCTGGGGCTTGGCACCACGTATTGTTATTTGCGTGCCTTATGGCTCAACACCTGTGGAACGCCGCGCTATTCGCGAATCCGCTTTATCTGCGGGCGCACGTGAAGTATATTTGATTGAAGAGCCAATGGCAGCATCTATTGGTGCTGATTTGCCTGTCACCGAAGCATCTGGGTCCATGGTTGTGGATATTGGTGGTGGAACGTCAGAAATCGCCGTTATCAGTTACGGCGGCATCGTATATTCACGCTCTGTCCGTGTTGGCGGCGACAAAATGGATGATGCCATCATCAATCATTTGCGTCGTAAATATAGTCTGTTGGTTGGCTCTCCTACGGCAGAAAAAATTAAAATGCAACTGGGCAGTGCTTACCCCCAAGAAGAACGTCGTGAAATGGAAGTAAAAGGGCGTGATTTAATTAATGGTGTACCCAAAAACTTGTTATTAGACGATTCCGAAATCCTTGAAGCCTTAACAGAGTCTGTGAATGCAATTGTAGATGGCGTAAAAGTCTGTTTGGAGCGCACACCACCAGAATTGGCCGCTGATATTGTTGATAAAGGCATTATGTTAACAGGTGGTGGAGCATTACTGGTGGGATTGGATCAGTTATTACGCGAAGAAACTGGTTTACCAGTTACTATTGCCGATAATGCTTTACATTGTGTCGTGCTAGGCAGCGGACGCGTGCTTGAAGAGCTGGATCGCATGCGAGGCGTGCTCTTCGAGGAATAAAGCATGACACATCGCCATATACTTTGGCGTGTTGTTTTGGGATTGGTAGTGTTTGTAGTCCTTCTATCTTTCCAGCGAATGCCCATAGGCCAATACATTACACTTGCTTTATCACCACTTATTTCAACATTACATGCCCCATCTCGTTGGTGGCATGATAGCGAACTATGGCTGCAAGAGCGTGATGAACTGCAAAAGAAGTTAATCGCAACACAGAATTTATTGGAACAACAAACAGCACTGATTCAACAGGGGAAAAGCCTAGCAGAAGAAAACACGCAGTTAAGAAAATTGCTTAAAATCACTAATATTCATGGTTACACATGGCGGGCAGCGCAAGTTTTGGGGCGAAGCCCTGATAAAAAGAGCCAGCGTTTAATCTTACAGATTCAAAGCAACCCCGATGATGTGGTTGTCTCCAGTTCTGGTTTGGTAGGTTTGGTTGATAAAAGTCATGCGGAGTCTGCGGTCGTTCGCACCATTCTTGATGCTTCATTGGCTGTTCCTGTCACCATTCCAGGATCACCTTTGGCTGCATTAATTCGCGGGCAAGGGGATCATTTACTTGTCGATTTTATTCCTTTGGATCAAGCGCCTGCTATTGGTTCTATTTTACAAACCAGTGGTGCAGGTGGTGTGTTCCCACCGGGTATTTCGGTGGCTAGAATTACACACATTGAAGCGTTAAAAGGTCGCATATTTGCACGTATCGAAGCAAAGCCTATCGCACATTGGCAGCGTGATAATTGGCTTGCGATTGCCTCACGCACTCATGCAAGCAGCCCATGAGCATGCCTCTCTTATTGTTGCTATGCCTGATTGGCATCATCTTTAATTTAGGTTTTTCTGGTGTAACTTTACAACCCGACTGGTCTTTAGCACTATTATTAGCAGCACTACTGGCGCACCGTGGCAACTGGCTATATGTTGCACTGGCTACAGGTGTTCATGATTTAATTTTACACTGGTCTCTCTTTATCAGCCTACCATGGATATTAATCACCCCTGTCATTATTGCTTGGAGTGATGCTCAAATTGGCGCAAGCCTTTTACAGCGCGTATTTGCCATGTTGGCTGTCATATCATCTTTATTTTTTGCAGGCTGGAGCCTTGCTTCTTGCCTGTTAACATTATTATTATGCCTTGTTTTCTGGCATTTTATTGCACGCCTATATGTTCAGCCAGCTTGATATTCGACAACGCTTTGAAGGGCGTATGTGGTTCTTTCAGCTTAGCATATTTGTGCTGCTGCTTATTCTTTTATTACGCATGATTAATCTACAGCTTTTACAACATGAAGGGCTTATGCTTCAAGCTGAGAATAATCGCCTAAATGTTGTGCCTATCTTACCAACACGCGGCACCATCACCGATCGTTTTGGCACAGGCTTAGCCGTTAATCATATCTCTTATCGCTTAACCATGATTCCTGAACGTATTGAAGATATGGATGCATTGATGACACAGTTAACATCCATGATGCAGTGGACACCTAATCAGGTGAAGCGCATTAAAAAACGTATCAAACGCTCTCGTAAAGATCGCCCTGTATTGCTCAATGATAAACTGACTTGGCAGCAAATCGCGCCATTATCAGCTCGCCTGCATCGCTTTCCTGGCTTGAATGTACAAGCGGGGACACATCGCTTTTATCCTTACAAAGAGCTTACATCCCATCTTATTGGTTATTTATCATTGGCTCGCAACAAAGATCTTGAGCAGGGCTACTTACGCAGTGAATATATTGGCAGAAGTGGTTTGGAGCGTTCATTTGAAAAACGTTTGCATGGAACTTTGGGCAGCCAGCAAGAAGAGGTCGATGCACATGGACGACGCATTGCCGTATTACAGCAACAGCCATCATCAATGGGTCAAGATATACGCCTAAGTCTTAATGTTCGGCTTCAAGAAGTCGCTGCGAAGGTCATGGGAAAACGCACAGGAGCTGTCGTTATTTTAGATGTGCATAATGGTGAGGTGCTAACGCTATTAAGTACACCTGGCATTGATACCAATCAATTTACTCTAGGTCTAGAGCAGAAACAGTGGCAAACATGGTTAAATGATAGTCAGCGTCCCTTACTAAATCGCACTACACAGGCGGCTTATCCACCAGCCTCAACATGGAAGCTTGTATCCAGTTTCGCAGGGTTGCGCCACCATAGCCCTCTGGCAATGAGAAGTACCCAATGCAAAGGTTTTATACAGCTGGCAGATCGAAAAATGCGTTGCTGGAAACGTAGAGGGCACCAAAAAGTAAATATGCACGATGCTATTATGCACTCTTGTGATGTATATTTTTACGAACTCGGTGACCAACTCGGCATGCAAAACCTAAGCAGTGAAGCACGATTATGGGGCTTTGGTGAAGCCACAGGGGTTCCTCTTCCGCCTGAATCGCGTGGTCATTTAGCCTCAAACATGCAGCACCTTCACAATGGGCGTGAACGCCACTGGTCTCGTGGTGTAAATATGATTACAGCCATTGGACAAGGTCAAACAACCGTTACACCATTGCAGATGGCTCGTTTTGCAGCCGCCATTGCCAATGGTGGTGATATATTGCGCCCCCACTTAGAAGCAGGCAAAGAGCCTGAAATTATTCGGCATGTAAATATAAACCCTGAATATTTAAAACGTGTACAAGAATCAATGTATGCTGTTGCCAACAAGCCTGGCGGAACAGCCTATTATCGTCTGCGCCATGCCGCTTGGAAAATTGCAGGTAAAACGGGTACAGCCCAAGTTATATCCATGTCACAAAATGATGATCACAAGCTTAATCGAGCCCCTGAGGTAGATAAGCATAAAGATCACGCTTGGTTTATGGGTTACGCTCCCTATAAAAACCCAAAAATTGCCTTTGCTATCATCGTTGAACATGGTGGGCATGGCGGAAGTGCGGCTGGACCGATTGCTAAAGCCATTGTTAAAGAGCTAGCAGCAGAGGAGTCAAAACCATGATTTCTGTATTGCGCCGTATGGATAAGATCTTAATCATCTGCTTATTAAGTTTATTCATATTGAGCTTATTTGTCTTGTATGCGGCTGTACATGAAGGCGATATTGCTGTGTTTCAGAAGCAGGTCATCTTTTGGTGCATAGGCTTGCTAGGGTTTCTATGTGTTTGTTTTGTACCTTTGCGGCTTATGGGTTTATTGGCATGGCCTGCATACCTTTTGGCACTTCTAGGTTTGGCACTGGTTCCACTTATCGGCGATGTTCACATGGGTGCCAGACGCTGGCTGGACTTAGGTATCGTTGCATTTCAACCTTCTGAAATGATGAAGTGGGCTTTGATGTTGATGCTTGCCCATTGGTTTGCATCGCGTGAGCCCAACACATGGGTAAATTTTCTTGTACCCTTGATGATGAGCATTGTACCGGCTGCATTGATTGTTATTCAGCCTGACTTGGGTACAACCCTAGTATTACTTTTTGCCGCTGTAGCCATGCTTATTGCATCGGGTTTTGCATGGCGCTGGATACTTTACGCCATTGCCGTAAGCCCAGGCGTGTTATATGTATTGTGGCATAATATGCATAGTTATCAAAAACAGCGTGTTTTAACCTTTCTAGATCCACAAAGTGATCCTCTGGGGTCTGGTTATCATGTTATTCAATCCTCCATTGCCATTGGTTCAGGTGGCTTTTGGGGTAAAGGCTATCTTGAAGGAACACAAGGGCGGCTGCACTTTTTGCCAGAGCAGCATACCGACTTTATTTTTGCCATCCTGGCAGAAGAAGGAGGTTTGATTGCTGTTACGTTATTACTCGTACTCTATGGCGTATTAATTTCACGCATATTAACCATTGCTGGGCATGCCCATAGCCGATTTGGAGCATTACTTAGCACAGGCATTGCATCTATTTTTATGTTATATGCATTTGTAAATATCGGCATGGTATCTGGTATATTGCCCGTTGTTGGTGTGCCCCTACCCTTTGTAAGTTATGGCGGCTCAGCCCTTTTAACCATGCTTGGCGCATTGGCTATTGTGATGCGCGTTGCCATTGAATCAAAAGGTAATATCCCGTGGCAAAGACCCAGCAGCCCACTGAGCTAGCTATAAATAAAGTATTCCAATCATTGATATTCACAAGCTAAAGCTCTCAGTTTATTGGCACCATTCCTGCTTTCAATCCTTTATAAAACTCTGTAAGGATTATATATGGTCAGTGAGATACCCAACAAAAGTAAAGCAACTACTTCACTGGCACAGGTGCCTGGTATTCAGTTTGCGAACATACTTCTAAGCAACAAAATTGTATCTAAAGCACAAGTTGAAAAAGCCATCCGTGTACAGCTGAAATTAGGCAATAACCGCTTAATATCTGCCATTTTTATCGAGCTTGGCATCATAACTCAAGATGAGCACAGACGTGTTATTCGCAAACATGGGCGTGAATTTCGCTTAGGCGAACTAGCTGTTGAATTGGGTTATATAAGTCTAGAGCAACTAAATAAATCCCTAGAAGCAATGAAAACCATGAGGGGAAAACGCATGGGTGAAATCATGCAAGAGCTTGAATTCATCAATGAACGACAGCTTGCCCAAATGCTATCAGAGCAACTTACATTACCTTTACAGCATATCGAGCTAGATATGATTGATAATACATTGCTTAAGCAGTTTTCTTTGCGCTTTTTACACAACAACCTAATCATTCCCTATCACGAATCTGAAACAACTGTATCTATTATCTGCGCTGACCCTCTCAACGAGTCTGCGATTCAAGAAGTCGAACAAAAAACAAACAAGAAAACTGCCGTTAAAATCGGCATACAGAGCGTACTTGAATCTTTATTTAGCAAATTGAATGCTCGTAACAAAAGCTCTTTTGATGACAAAAAAGGCGATCATATTATTGAAATTGTTGACAGTATACTTCTGTCAGCCATTCGTGACTATGCCAGCGATATTCATATTGAGCCATTAGAAGCCAATGTTCGTGTTCGTTTTCGGATGGATGGGGTACTTATTCATAAAATGGATTTACCCAGTGAAATGGCACATCGTGTTATTGCACGCATAAAAGTTCTATCTGAAATGGACATTGCTGATTCAAGAAAGCACCAAGATGGTCGCATGGCACAAGTCGTACATGGCATTAGTGTCGATTTTCGCGTCTCTACATATGTAACAACATTTGGTGAAAACCTTGTTGAACGAAGCCGCTATCGCGGAGGATTTGATTGCATTCATGAATCCTCCTTGCTTTATTCATTCATAGCGTAACCTCGCACGTATTCCTCAAGGATGGAGGAAAAA
>JALUXZ010000154.1 GCA_027018935.1 Mariprofundaceae bacterium | reverse complement strand
CAATCTTCATTTTGTTCTTTCAATCCAGCCAGCGAATACTGCCCTGCTGCAATCATGAGTTGATTGCTCATGGTTTAATGCACCTCAATGCGTTCGATCGTTCCATCAGGCAAGACTTCAATCATCACACCTTCGGGTTCATCCAACATCATCGAACACACGGCTGCAAAAGCGATACCACCCGCAATGACCATGAAAAAGACATCAGCCGACACCAATGAGAACACCGTCAAGAATAGAACCGCACCGATATTGCCGTACGCCCCAACCATGCCTGCAATTTGACCCGTTAAACGGCGTTTAATCAGAGGCACGACGGCAAACACACAACCTGCCGCTGCGCCCAAACAAAAGGATGCCAACATCATCATGACAACAGCCATCGCAATCGGCCATTCGCTGGTGATTTGCGACATACCAAGAAAACCAATAGATGCTCCCATCAACAGCAGTACCAATGAGCGTTTGCGCCCCAGTTTATCACTGATAAAGCCACCTGAAGGACAAGAAAACACATCCGTAGCGGCAAAACACGCACCAAAGATACCAGCCAATGCCACGGGCAACATAAAGGTTTCCTTAAAGAACATCGGCAACATGGAGACCACCGATAGTTCTGTACCAAATGTTACTGCATACGCCACACTCAAGATGGCCACCTGTTTGAATTTGTAACGATGAATTTCAGGGACTTGCTTCACAAAAATATCTTTATTGACCTTATGAATCTGACTGGCTTGGAAACAATAAATAGCAAATAAAACAGCATAAATCACATCGCCAGCCCATGCACTGATTAAGCCAAGCCCCACCACCTTCCATGTGAGTACTGCCATGGCTAGATACATGGGAATATTCATCAATAAATAGAAAAAATAATCATGCTTGCTCGATACTTCTAGACCCCCCGATTTATTGGGGCGGAAATAGGTAGAGCCTGCGG
This sequence comes from Mariprofundaceae bacterium, assembly GCA_027018935.1. Lineage (GTDB taxonomy): Bacteria > Pseudomonadota > Zetaproteobacteria > Mariprofundales > Mariprofundaceae. The sequence goes on along the minus strand of JALUXZ010000154.1, from coordinate 1,013 downwards.
GCGTATCTCTCACTGATATATAGTATAAACCTGCATAAACTAGGGCAATCACACCCGTCATCGCCGTGGCATAGCGCCAGCCATCATCACCACCGATAAGTACGGCGATGGTTGGTAGAGAAATGGCGGCAGCAGCAGACCCCACATTCCCCAGACCCTTGTAGATGCCTTCTGCCAAACCAAGTTGTTTAGCAGGATACCATTCACTAATCATGCGAATGCCAATCACAAACCCAGCCCCAACAAAACCCAATAAAAAGCGCGCCAAGGCTAAGGCTTCAAAACTTGAAGCCGTAGCAAAAAAGAAACACAAGGCAGCAGTAAGCAACAGCATGCCCGAATACATTTTTCGGGGGCCGAAGTGATCAACCATCATGCCAGTGATGATGCGTGCAGGAATAGTGAGGGCAACATTGAGAATCAGCAGCGTTTTAACTTGTTGATCACTCAAACCCATTGATTCTTGAATGGCGAGCAATAATGGAGCATGGCTAAACCAAACTAAAAAGGTGACGAAAAATGCAAGCCAAGTCATATGCAATATTTTGGCTCGTCCTGTGAATGAGAGAAAGTTACTATTCATACTACTGATGCTCACGATAATATACTCCTGATAGTGTTGATAGCTTCAAAAGAACAAATGCGATGCCAAATGGTCGAGTTTGAGCCAGAGCTTCAAAACAGGCATATACCACAGCGAAAAAACAACAATAATTGATTAATTATTCATCATATAAAGATGATTATATATGCAAAAATAAAACAAACCATCTCGTCACCTTACCTAAAACACAATACCACAATCATTTTTCACCTGTGGCATACACATTGCTTTTTATTGGATACATAAATATCCCTGCGAGGTTGCAATGAGCAATAAGAAAAAGTTGGTGATGATTGGTAATGGCATGGCTGGTGTGCGTGCCATCGAAGAAATTCTTAAAGCCAATCCAGATATGTTTGATATTACGATTTTTGGAGCTGAAAAGTATCCCAACTATAATCGTATTATG
>JALUXZ010000153.1 GCA_027018935.1 Mariprofundaceae bacterium | reverse complement strand
ATCCAAGGGCTTTGCAGAAAAAGGTATGCCATCCATAGGCAAAAGTTTGGCGGTGATGTTTGCACTGCTATGTGTTTGTGCATCGCTGGGTGGTGGTAATGCATTTCAAGTATCGCAAGCTATGGGCGCAGTGCAGGGTGAAGTAAGCTTTTTTAAAGATTACCCTTGGATGTTTGGTATCTTGATGGCAACGGCTGTTGGCGTGGTGATTATTGGTGGTATTCGTCGCATTGCCCATGCTGCGGAAGCGATTGTGCCGACCATGGTGTTGATTTATCTATCAGCATGTTTATGGATTGTATTTTCACATGCCTCCGAAGTGCCTGTGGCATTATCATTGATTGTTCATGAAGCATTTTCGCCGGCAGCGGTAACAGGTGGTGTGATTGGGGTAATTGTACAAGGTTTTAAACGCGCTGCATTTTCCAGTGAAGCAGGTATCGGTTCGGCAGCGATTGCACATTCAGCGGCATCCGTGAAATACCCTGTGCGTCAGGGAATGGTGGCATTGTATGAACCATTTATTGATACGGTTATCATTTGTACGATGACAGCATTGGTGATTATTATAACAGGTGTATATAATGATCCAGCCCATGTCGATTTGGTTGCGGGCAGCCATGGTGCAGCACTGACAGCAGTAGCCTTTGGTTCTGTGATTTCATGGTTTCCTGTTATTTTGTCTATTTCAGTGGTGTTGTTTGCCTATAGTACAATGATTTCATGGTCATATTATGGTGAGCGTTGTTGGACATATGTGTTTGGTGAACGATTTTCGATGCTTTATCGTTTGATATTTGTGGCATTTATTGTGTTGGCATCGGTGGTAAGTGCTGGGAATATTCTCGATTTTAGTGATTTGCTGCTATTGGCGATGGCATTTCCGAATATTATTGCGCTTTATTTATTGCAGGGGAAAATAGCCAGTGCATTAAAAGATTATTTGGCAAAGTTGCGCAGCGGTGAACTGGATGAAGAGGTGAATAGAAGCTAATGGCATTATTGATTACTGATGATTGCATCAATTGCGCTGTATGTGAGCCTGAATGTCCGAATGAGGCTATTTATGAGGGCGAAGAAATCTATGAGATTGATACGAATTTGTGTACGGAATGTGTGGGGCATTATGATGAGCCACAGTGTGTGATGATTTGTCCTGTTGATTGTATTCCGAAGGATATGAACCATGAAGAAACCCCTGAGGAATTGATGCTTAAATATAAAAAACTAACGGGTAAATTATCATGAGCCGGCTATTTGTTGTATCAGGTCCTTCTGGGGCAGGTAAATCAAGCTTGTGCACAGCACTTCTAAAAGATTGTCCGCAACTTAAACTGTCTATTTCTTGTACAACACGGGTCCCTCGCCCTGGTGAGAGAGATGGCTGTGAATATCATTTTTTAAATGCGGAAAGTTTTGAGAAACAGAGGGATGCAGGGGCATTTTTGGAATGGGCTAATGTGCATGGCTATTTTTATGGAACGCGTCAATCGGATGTGCTTGCTGTGTTAGAGCAAGGTGATGATGTGTTGCTTGAAATTGATTGGCAGGGTGCGGCACAGGTGGCTAAAAAAATGCCAGATCTTACGCGAATATTTATTCTTCCACCTTCCATTGAGTCACTTAGAGAACGTTTGATGGCACGAGGTCAAGATGATGCAGAGGTTATTGAACGCAGGATTGCTGCTGCTGAAGCTGAAATGTCTCATGCCGATGAAGCGCATCATAAAATAGTGAATGATGATTTTGATGCAGCTTTGCAAAAAATACGATTACTGGTTGAAAAATAGTTTCTGATAACCCAAGAACCGATATTGACTTTGGATATAGGGGGCACCTCGAAACTTCGCCAAACGTGTGTTTTTCACCCCTAGCTTCGTTGAATAAAATGGGCAATAGCGGTGCTATTACTCATTCTATTACGCCTTGCTATGAGCAAAAATCAACATCGCTTGGCTCG
>JALUXZ010000152.1 GCA_027018935.1 Mariprofundaceae bacterium | reverse complement strand
AACAACGGCTCCAAACCCAAAGCATGCAATGCCAATTGATGCCCCTTCTCTTGGGAGATATGACTTGCCAACATCCAATGGATAACATCTTTATCCCATAGGCACGCGGCTAAGGCTGCGGCTGTAGCAATAAAGCCATCCAATAATATCGGTACGCCCAATGTTGCCGCAGCACGATAAAAACCTTCCATAGCAGCAATTTCTAAACCGCCCATATGACGAATTACATCTGTATCTGGAATATCTTTAACACGTTTGAGAACCGCTTTAACCACTGCAATTTTGTGTTGATGACTAGCGCAATCAATGCCCGTTCCTAAGCCCACAACCTGCTCAGGCTCAAGCCCCGCCAATCGACAAATCATACAAGCGCTGGCTGTGGTATTGCCAATCCCCATATCCCCAGCAATGAAGATATTTGCCCCAGCCTTGACCGCATCAAAAGCTTGTTGCTCACCTACATGTACAGCTTGTTGATATTCATCCAAAGACATTGCCGCTTCATGCAGTATATTCTTTGTGCCTGCGGATACTTTTGCATGATAAACACCCTCAATATCAGCAATATCTGTCAGCACACCCACATCAACAATGGATAACCCTGCATGATGCTGTTTTGCCAACACATTGATGGCTGCGCCACCTGCAACGAAATTTTTAACCATTTCACCAGTGACCACACTAGGGTAAGCCGAAACGCCCTCTTGCGTCACGCCATGATCAGCCGCAAACACACAAATATGAGGTTTTAATGCATCAGGTATGGCTTTACCTTGCCTTGCTGCAAACCAGCAGGCTATATCTTCCAATCGCCCCAAAGCACCTTGCGGTTTGGTCAAATGGTTCTGATGTTCGCGCGCAGCTTGCTCCATCTCCATATCAATTTTGGCAACACTCATCAGTCTTTCCCCTTCATCAATAATGGCAATCCAGCCACAACAAACTCAACATGATTCGCCACATATGCAACCGCTTGATTGAGCCGCCCTTGCGCATCACGAAATGCTCTACTTAGTTTACTTTCAGGAACCAAACCCATACCCACTTCATTGGATACTACAATCACTTCGCAGGCGCTTGATTGAAGCGCATCGCATAAGTCCTGCGTATTTTTCTCAATATCCAAACCTGCATACATCACATTGGATAGCCATAAGGTCAAACAATCCACAATGATGCACACATCATCCTGCTGTTGGATGGTTTCTGATAACAGTAATTCTTCCTCTACAGTTTGCCATGTACTTGGGCGCTGCTGCTTATGCTGCTCAACTCGCAGTCGCCACTCTTCATCATCCATGTTTGGTGATGTGGCAATATAGACAACTTTTTTTTCTGAGGCTTTGGCTAAATTTTCCGCACGTTTGGATTTGCCGCTTCTCGCCCCTCCTAAAATCAGTGTTACAGACATAAAGCATCCGATAAACGTTGCCACTCTAAATCTGAATGGGGCAAGCCAAAACGTACCCAACCTGATAATTGTGGCCACTCAGGAAAAGTACGCACCAAGATGTGATGCGCAGCAAAATTTGGCATGTCACCATGGGGCTTGGCTAAAATAAAAGATGCCTGCGAGGGTTTTACATCCCAACCGTGCTTATCCAATAAGCTTTGCAAACGCACTCTCGCAGATACAATGTGTGCGTCCCGCTCTTGCGCTTCAAGCAATAATTTTGGTAATACATGCAATCCCAAAGTCGCTGCTGGCCATGGTGATAGCCATGACTGAAGTCTTATGATGGTCTGCGCATCTGCCACCACATAGCCCAAGCGCAAACCAGGGATACAAAAGGTTTTGGTCAGTGAACCAAGCCTAATCACGCCCTCTATTAATCCCATTTTTTTTCGTTGCTCAAATGGCATATATGATTCATCCAGCACGCCAATCCTTTCCTCTGGAAATATCATATCTTCGCCGAAAGGGTTAGATGGATTTGTCACCCATAACATCTCTGTAGCGGGTAGCTGCTCC
>JALUXZ010000151.1 GCA_027018935.1 Mariprofundaceae bacterium | reverse complement strand
CAAAATGATGAATCGCCCTTTACTGATTGCATGGCGTTGCCATGATGATGCGTTAGCGCCTGCTGAATTGGCAAGTCGCATGCGCATGATGGAGCAAATAGACATATCACCGCCTGAAAATGAAAACGATTTATCGCTTGTGTTGCAAGCGGTTGCCAAACAACTGCATTGGGATATACCCCAAGCTTTACTCAAAGTGATGCTGACCCATTTACCCCGTGATTTGGATACACAAATCAAAGCATTAAGGCATTTAGAGGCCGCATCCACTACCGAACGCGCACGTATGAGCCAAGCTTGGGCAAAGCAAACCCTACAAGTTTAAAACATATAAACCACAAAGACACAAAGGCACAAAGTAAAAAACCATGGATTCCCGTATGCACGGGAATGACCCTTTCCCCTTGCCCAAGCTTGTTTCTGCGGAGAATCTAATGGGCTTGATTGGCCTCACGTACGTAAGTGCGCAAACGCTTTTTCCAACCTGCCAACCATCGCTGTTCATGCCGCTTTGGCGGTGATAATGCGACGCGCCGTGTCAATATCATGGCAGCATGGCTTGAAAAATCTGCAATGGTTTGCACCCCTGCTGATTGGCTATGCATGGCAGATAGCACCTGCAATAAACCCCAGCCATGCCCCTGATAACGCTCACGTATATCCGTGCCTTCACCCTTAAAGTTCACATAATCCATCAAAGCATAAAAACCCATAGGTGATGCAGCCACATATTCAAATTGCTGTGCAATATGCTGCCGTTGATGATTTGGCACAGACTGCAACATATCAGGAAGTGCATTTTTTAGTCTATTTTTGATGAATTTCACCTGAAAATTGCGTGTTTTTAATAAAAATTGGCGCAATTCAATCATTTTCGGCGTTTGTTGCGCTGCTAGAAATGCATTGCGATTTGCCCAAGGGCAGGCCTTTTGCGCTTGCAGCCATACTGGCATGTTTATGCCTTGTTCTTTTAACCATGCTAACCATTGCGGAAAGCTTTCATTGAACTTCTTGGCAGATAACTCGACATCAGGATACCAAATAAAATGACCCATGCCTAAGGATGCAAATCCCTCGCCTTCATTCCACGAGGTTAAGCATGCTTGCTCACCTGCACATTCATTTTGAAAAATAAGGTGAGCGATGTGTTGATCCTCTACTGAAGAAGCCCATGCTTGCGACGTGCAAAATATGCACAATAAAGGGAGCCACAAGGCTCCCTTCATAAGCATACCATGCCATCTCATTAAAATTTATAACTCATACCCAATGAAACAACAGGATAAAATTTCATATTATCCAATGAATTATCCAGTCTTTGTTTCTCTGCTGCAATATCTGCTGCAGAAACACCCGGCGCTACAATCGAAGTCTTGGGTGTGCCTTGGTACAACGCACCTAGCTCAACATTAAACCCAAGCGGGCTTCCACTGGAAACCGCATCACCCCAACCTATACCCACATAAGGAGCAAATTTATTAAATTTTACCGTGGTGGTGACCACTGGATTGGTATAAGTGGTTGCACCAATCACAACCGCGCCTCTAGCTTGAGCATGCATATCCAATTTATTGGCATTGTAATACACGCCACCAGTAACACGAAATTTACCCGCAAATGGATAAATATCTGCCAATAAACCAATCGATGCTAATTTTAATTTGGCATCATAAGTGACATTGGTGTCTGTAATCGTTGTATTATAGTTAAACCCATTGCCCTGCAAACGCACATTGGCAAACAAGGGTACGATATTGGTCGTGGCTTCTAGCCCCAAGCCTAATGTGCTTGCTTTGACACCAACTGCCAGCCCATCAGCTTGCGCCACGCCATGCACACCAAGTAATAACAACATAGCACATGCTTTGAATAATGATTTGATTTTCATAAAATAAAACCTCCTATACATCATGATGGTAGTTATCTTGCAATTGCTGCAATGTGTTTTCCATCACCTTATTATTGTAATCCTGCACGATAATT
>JALUXZ010000150.1 GCA_027018935.1 Mariprofundaceae bacterium | reverse complement strand
CACTACAAAGGTGAAACTGGTGTAGGTTTAGGTTTTGATGTCTCTTTTGATCGTGAAACCACCATGGTTTATACCGTTATGGCAGCAAATATTAAAGCTGGCAACCATCAACTAGCTGGAAAATATTTTGGTGGTGGTGGCTCTGCAACTGTTGGTGCTGGTATGGGTGCGCAAGCATTGATTGGTGGTGGTAGAAAGAACATCTCTCTACAACCTCTTGCACTCTCAGGCAGTAGTGGTGCAGGCGTAAGTGGTGGTTTAACTTACCTATACTTAGAAGCAGACTAAAAAACTGACTTTGTCGAGCTAAAGCCAAGCTACTGACTTCCCTTGTTTCATACATAGGGAAGTCAGTGTTTTTCTTCCATCTATCAAACTTATAGTTATGCTGCGCCGCGATGCCTTCTTTAGAGTTTAAAATTATTGCCAAAGATGCAAATAGCCATGCTCGTCGCGGACGTGTGACTTTGCCGCATGGTGTTGTTGAAACACCTGTGTTTATGCCTGTGGGCACACAAGCGACTGTCAAAAGCCTTACCCCAGAAGATTTAACCAAAGATATTCAAGCCAGTATTATATTGGGAAATACATACCATTTAATGCTTAGACCTGGTGCAGATATTGTCGAAAAGATGGGTGGATTGCATAAGTTTATGGCTTGGGATAGACCCATTTTAACCGATTCTGGTGGATTCCAAGTCTGGTCTTTGGGTGATTTGCGTAAAATTGAGCCTGATGGTGTGCGTTTTCAATCTCATATTGATGGTTCAAAGTGGTTTCTTGGTCCCAAAGAAAGCATGGACATTCAGCGTAAACTTGGCTCTGATATTGTCATGGCATTTGATGAATGTACCCCCTACCCTGCCACCTATGAAGAAGCACGCTCATCGATGGAAATGTCCATGCGTTGGGCCGCTGATTGCCGTGAACATTTGCCCATTAATGACACTCAGGCTCTATTCGGCATTGTGCAAGGCGGTATGTATGGCGATTTACGCCGTGAAAGCTTGCATGCCATTGCCAATATGGACTTTGAAGGCATCGCTATTGGCGGGCTTTCTGTTGGCGAACCCAAAGAAGATATGCTTGCCACCTTGGATGCTCTTGCCGACCATCTGCCTGCTGATAAACCGCACTATGTGATGGGAGTTGGCACCCCAGATGACCTTATCGAGGGCATTGATCGGGGCATTGATATGTTTGATTGCGTGATGCCAAGTCGCAATGCACGCAATGGAACACTGTTTACTAATGATGGAAAAATAAACATTAAAAACCTTAAACATCAAACAGATAGCTCGCCCATCATGGATGATTGCACGTGCTATACATGCCGTAATTTCTCGCGTGCTTACCTGCGGCATTTGTACATGGCGAAAGAAATATTAAGTTCAAGGTTGAATACTTTGCATAACCTTCACTACTATTGCGCTCTCATGCAACGTGCCAGAGATGCCATTGAGGGGGGCAACTGGTGTGAATTTCGTGACCAGTTTTTACAAAGATACCGAAGCAAACAAACATAACAGCCAGATAACCAGTTATACATTAACTAAATAGGAGTTTTATTCAATGAACAACATCATGCGTTCTATTTTTACCAGTATTGCAGCATTACTTGCTTTCACAACACCCGCTTTTGCCGAAGGCGGAAGTCCAGCAAGCAGTTTTACACAATTAATTCCGTTAATTTTAATCATGTTGATTTTCTGGTTCTTATTAATTCGCCCACAGCAAAAACGCGCCAAAGAACACCGCAGCATGGTTGAAGGCTTGAAAAAAGGTGATAAAGTGATGACCAATGGTGGTATTTTTGGCACTGTCACAGATGTAAAAGAAGACTTTCTAAAAGTTGAAATTGCAGATGGTGTTCGCATCAAGATTCAACGTGATGCTGTTGCAGCTCTTTCAGATTAAAGCGAAACTCACCTCTCTACATACTTATTAATTAAGATACACAAGGAACACATCATGCACGCATATCCGCGCTGGAAAGCTTGGCTTATTCTTATCACATTGGTGGTCTCTGTTATGGCTGCGCTACCAAACATTACTTCCGTACCTTCATGGTGGCCTTCTTCATTGAGCAAACCATTGAACCTTGGTTTGGATTTAAAGGGCGGCATTCACTTGGTTGTCGATGTCGATGTTAATGTAGCTGTTTCAACCCGTGTTGAAGAAGAAGTTAGCACCGTGCGCAGCGTTTTACGTGGCAACAAGATTCGTTACAGTAAACTGGATGCCAAAGGTGACACCATCTTTGTTGCCCTGAAAAAATCCAACGAGCTTGAGAAAGCCCAAAAGCTACTTGAAGATGCCTTACCCAAATATTCATCAGAACTTGTCGGTGATACGCTGCACTTCACCGTTACTGAAGCCGAAGCTAAAGAAATCAAACACAATGCTGTAGATCAATCTATTGAAGTGATTCGCCATCGTATTGATGCCTTGGGTACCACCGAGCCTGTGATTGTACGTCAGGGTCAACGCCGTATCTTGGTTCAGATTCCTGGTTTTGATGATTCAGCTGCTGCCAAGGCTCTTATTGGTCGTACAGCCATACTGGAATTCAAGCTTGTAGATGAAAAAGGCGATTTGGATGAGGCTTTAAAAGGCAATATTCCACCAGGTGATATTATCGTTTATGGTAAAGAAGAAATGCGCGGTAGCAAGCCATTCAAGCAACCTTATTTACTTAAAAAACGCACCGAGCTTTCTGGTTCATTGATTGCTGATGCACGTGTATCCATTGATTCACGCTATAATGAATATGCTGTTACCTTAAAATTTAACAGTAAGGGCGCACGTATCTTTGATAAACTTACCAAGGCTCATGTGGGTGAACGCTTTGCCATCATCCTAGAAGGTGCCGTTAATTCGGCTCCAGTCATTCGTGAACGCATCTCTGGTGGTACAGCCCAAATCACAGGCAGCTTCTCACCAGCTGAAGCGCGCAACTTATCCATTGTCTTACGAGCTGGTGCATTACCTGCACCTGTTAAGGTTGTGGAAGAACGATCCATTGGTCCCAGCTTAGGTCAAGATTCCATCGACCAAGGCTTTAAATCTATTATTATTGGTTCTATCCTTGTATTACTTTTTATGATGGTTTATTACCGCTTATTTGGTCTTGTTGCTAATATTGCATTGGTTTTTAATATGATTTTATTGGTTGCAGCTATGAGTATGATTGGTGCAACCCTTACCCTACCAGGCATGGCTGGTATCGTATTAACCATTGGTATGGCAGTGGATGCCAATGTGCTTATTTTTGAACGTATTCGAGAAGAGCTACGTATCGGTAAAACACCATTAGCAGCCATTGATAGCGGCTATGGCAAAGCCTTTCTTACCATTGTCGATGCCAACATCACAACGCTGATTGCGGCCATTGTATTATTCCAGTTTGGTACAGGCCCTGTAAAAGGTTTCGCGGTGACATTATCGGTTGGTATTATCGCTTCAATGTTTACTGCCATCATGGTTACACGTGCGATCATTGCTTATTCAACAGCAAAACGTGATCGCATTGAAAAATTGAGTATTTAGGAGATAACCATGCAACTTATTAACCCTGATTCAAATATTAATTTTCTTGGCAAACGTAAAATTGCACTGGGTCTATCAGCTCTATTGATTATCATTTCATTAATAGCTCTGATCCCTGGTGTTCGTGGTCTAAACTTCGGCATTGATTTTACAGGCGGCACCTTGGTTGAAGTTAAATTCAAACAAGCACCAAGCATTTCTGATGTACGCGCTAGCATTAAACCTGCTGGTTATGAGCAAGCCATCATTCAAGAGTTTGGTAGCCCTGAAGAGATTATCATTCGTGTGCAAAACAAAAAATCTGAAGATTCATCAAGCATCAGCAACGCTATTCTGAAAGAATTAAAATCACATTTTGGTGCTGAAAATATTGATATGCGCCGTGTTGAATTTGTGGGACCTCAAGTGGGGGATGAATTAACACAAGCTGGTATCAGTGCTGTACTGATTGCGATGCTAGCTATTTTCATTTACGTTACATTGCGCTTTGAATTTCGTTTTGCCTTAGGTGCCGATGCCGCACTATTGCATGATATCACCATTGTTTTAGGTGTTTTTGCTATCACAGGTAGTGAATTTTCTCTGCCTGTCGTTGCAGCAATTTTAGCAGTGATTGGTTACTCATTAAATGACACCATTGTGGTATTTGACCGCATTCGTGAAAATCTTGAAAGCAATCGCAAACTTAAGCATCCAGAAGATGAAGTAAAAATATGTAATGATTCGATTAACCAAACCTTAGCACGCACACTGATGACCTCTTTTACAACACTATTGGTTGTATTGGCTCTGTTCTTCCTTGGTGGTGAAGTGATTCATGGTTTTGCATTTGCATTACTTGTGGGCATCTTGGTTGGTACATACTCCTCTATTTATGTTGCCAGCCCAGTCATGTTGCAATTAAAAGGTGTATTACAAACTTCCGAAGAAGAGCTGAAAGAAATGGATGCGCGACCATAAGGAAGCTGAATAATGCTTGAAGGTGGATCCTTTCGTGCCGATGTCTCCCCAGAGATTATTGCTGGCACACCCTTAATTCGTGGTTATGGCGATGATTATTTTAAAATCGCCAATACACACTACACGGCTGGCATGAGCATTCATCAAAATCATATTGAGTCCCCTTGGGGACCTGATCGCTTGAAAAACCTTGCTGTGGAACACCTACAACATATCCTTATGCAAGCACCAGAAGTCTTGGTAATTGGTACTGGTCGGCAGACTTTTTTTCCAAACGAATCAGTATTACAAACACTAACCGATGCCCATATCGGTTTTGAATGCATGGATTCACGAGCTGCAGCCCGCACCTATAATATCCTTGTGGCTGAAGGTCGTGTGGTATCGGCTGTTTTTCTACTGCCAAATGCTCGAAACTAATATGTAACTATTCAGCTCACCACTGATTCGCCCGATACCTGCGTTAGAAAATACTCACTTACAGCAGTAAGTTGCGCTTTTCTGCCTCGCCTAAAAGCGCCTACTGTTGGTGGTCTCGAATAAATCAGCAGCAACCTGAACAGATACGAGCCGATTTATAACTATGCTGAATAGTTACACTAATATAACTTTTAAAGTGAATGCCGCTTACTAAATTGACATCAACAACGAACCACTTAGTTTCTACCTGAAAATAACTATTTCATAACGCAAGGATGAATCATATGGATACAATCATAGGTATTGATATTGGTTTTGGATTTACCAAAGCAACGGATGGCAAAAGCTTTCAAGTCTTCAAATCCATTTATGGTGAAGCCATTGACTTCCAGTTTAAAGAATCGCTACTTAACTCAGATACTCAGCAAGATGAACATTTACAAATTGACATCGAAGGTACATCTTACTTCGTTGGCGAGCTTGCCGAACGTCAAAGCTCCAACCGGCACTTCACTCTGGATCAAACCCAGTTTATTGCTTCTTCAACCAAGATACTCGCCTTGGCTGCAATATCTCGTTTCATGAATAGTGGAAAACAGTCATTTAAAATTGTAGTCGGTCTTCCGATTGGTCATTACCGTGAATACAAATCAGAATTAACAACCATGCTTCGCCAATCTCATCATATTACTGCAACCGATAGTAAAGGCGAGCGCAAAGAGCTATTAATTGGTATTAATGATGTCAAAGTCATTCCACAACCCATTGGTTCCGTCATGGATAGACTGCTCAATGATGCTGGAAAGTGTGCTGAACAACGCTTTGCTCAGGAGAAAATTGGCGTGATTGACATTGGCTTCCGCACCAGTGATTACACGATTTCTGATAAAGCGCGCTATTCCGAACGTGGCAGCCTCACCACTCAAAATGGGATTTCTAAAGCATTTGAAACCATTGCCAATAAACTTAAAGACAGTTGTGGTGTCAATGTTGAGTTATATCGCTTATTTGATGCCATTGAAACTGGCAGCATTAAAATTCGTGGTAAAGGCTTTGATTTACGCAAAATTACACAGCTCGCTTTCCAACAATTAGCTGCAAATATTGCTTCTGATGCCAATCGTCTATGGAGCGATGATTGGGATATGGATGCGATTATGATTACAGGTGGTGGTGGCTCTATACTCGCCTCCCATTTACAACCACTTCTAGAGGGCGTGATTATCCCAATTGAACAAGATTTAGATTATCGCCTGCATAATGTCCGTGGTTACTTAAAATACGGTTGTAATATATGGCAAAAACCAGCTCCTGATACCACGACCGAGACTACCTCCGAGGAATAAACGTGCCCCGCTACGAACTTAGTATTGAAACTCATTTTTCTGCCGCCCATCAATTACGCGGTTATCCTGGTGACTGCGCTCGACTGCACGGTCATAATTGGCATGTAAAACTCTTTGTCACATGTTCAGAGCTTGATGAGCTTGGTTTGGGCATTGATTATAAAATTATGAAATCCGAGCTAAAATCAGCCATTGAAAAATGGGATCATTATAATTTAAATGATATTGAACCCTTCGATACAATAAACCCCAGCAGCGAAAATGTGGCACGTTTATTGTTTGATGAAATGGTTGAACGCTTAAATAACGAACGTTTATATGTTTCACGCATTGAAGTCTCAGAAACATGCACAGCTAAAGTAAGTTATTGGGCTGATTAACTCATTGACTGCTATAGCATATTGTAACTATTAAACTTTAAGAGGGAGTCACATGTCAAAAGAAAACAACCCCGAAGATTTAGAAAGCACTGTTCGCCTCGACATGAGAGAGATAACCAACCCCTATGATGATGCAACGCCGCCTTCCAATGATAGCATCGAAGATATTTTTAAGAGTACAGAATTTTCTAGTGAGCCTGATATTTCATACGAACTGCCTGAAGAAAGCATAAGCTTTGATGATCTTAGCAAAGAAATGAATGAACTTAGCAATGAATTTGAAGATAACCTGCAAAAAGAAAAAGTACCTCAAGCAACTGTAAAAGCCGAGAAATCCATAGAAGAAAAAGCCATTCCAAAGGCCGAAGCCACGGAAAACAAAAGAGGCACGACACCTGTAAAAACTACCACGCCATCAACTGACAAGAAAAAAACCGAAACAAAAAGTGATGCTCCAGCAACTGCTAAAAAACAGCCCGCAGTCTCTCATACAAGCAAACCTTCCAATGGTATTAACCTGGCAATACTTGGCATATCCCTTATTGCATTGGTAGCAGGCGTAACGGGCCTATGGACAAGCATGTCATCACAATCGCAGATTGACGCACTTACAGCCCAACTTGATAGCATGCAAAACAATCCTTTGAACAACCAAGCAGGAGCTCAGCAATCAGAGCTTATTGCCGTTCAAAAACAACTTATCTCACTTAAGCAAGATGTAGATAGCCTAAAAGTTAAGCCTAAAATCGTACCTTTAACAGACCATGTGCCAGCCGTAGTCACTCACAAGCCTATCACAAAAGTATCACCAGCCATTGTTACGCCCGCCAAAGAAGTAAAACCCACGCTCCAGAAAAACACATGGAATGTTGTCATCTCCTCACATGACTCCATGAAAAAAGCAAAAAGAGAACAACAACGTGAAGTCATCAAAGGTATGCAAACAAGCATTGTTGGCGTAGTTGTGAAAGGTAACAATTGGTATCGCATTGTTGCCACAGGTTTTACCGATAAACAACAAGCGGTGAATTTTGCTCACAAACTAAAAAAACAAGGTATTACTGATGCTTGGGTTCAGTATAATAAATAGGGCACCTCAAAAAAACTCGCACGAGTCAAACGATGCTGATTTGTTCGAGACCACCAACAGTAGGTGCTTTTAGGCGAGGCGGAAAAGCGCAACTTACTGCTGTAAATGAGTATTTTCTAAAGCAGGTATCGGGCAAACCAGTGGTTAGCTGAATAGTTACATCACTTTAACCTGGACTATTCATGAATAATCCAGGTTAAAGCCAAGGGTATGTAGAGCTCCCACAGAAAGTCGCTTATTACATTTTTCCCACTAAAGGGCACAGAGAGTGATGCATGTGAAGGCAATATATCCCTGCTCAAGATGCGCCGAAACGTCATGTCTCAAAAGGAAAAAGCGCAGTAACACGCGCCCTTTTGAAACATGTAAGTGAAGGAAACAAGCAGATTGCTAGGGTGCCCTTCTTTGACTCGAGCCATCCGTGGCTCTCGGGGCAAGCCCGCACTAAAGTGCGTCTAAATCCGCTGTCCTGCGGATTTATGATTCTTTCTTGGGGACAAGAGTTATGTTTATAGTACAAATTAAACACCCTGCCATTCAGGGTGCTTCTTAAGGATGTTGTAAAACATTTCGATGTCATAGGCAGCTTGTTTTTTTATGATGTAGGTGTTCGGATACATTAGTCAACCTTGCATTTACGCTCCAAGTGAAATTTCAAGCCCACTTTTTAAGTGATTATGAAGCAGAGTATAATTATTACCAAGCAGACTGTGCGAATCTAAGAAAATCCACGAGTCGCTTGTTGTCTTTCACCTCATCATGCGGAACCAGTAAATATTTCCATTCTTTACCGCCATGTTGTTTGAGGTACTGACTGGCATTTTCGCACCATTTCATACCAGCTTTGGCTTTTTCTGTAACTTCTGTATTCCATGAACCATCTTCATTGCGGTGCTGCGTGCTTTTCGTTTCAACCATAAGCACTTCGGTATCTGTTTCAGCCACAAAATCAGGAACATATTCTGAATCATCCATCACGCCCTTTTTGTAATACATTTTGAACTGACCTTTTGCAGGTTTGAACCATTTTACAGCATCTCGTTCAAGAATAACAGAGAAACGACGCTCGGTATCCGAATCAAATTTCTGCATGGGGTAT
Organism: Mariprofundaceae bacterium; assembly: GCA_027018935.1. GTDB lineage: Bacteria > Pseudomonadota > Zetaproteobacteria > Mariprofundales > Mariprofundaceae. The sequence continues at coordinate 2,757 of JALUXZ010000150.1, read as the reverse complement.
AAGCACTTCCTAAAACCACCAAACAACATCTGCTTAATTTTACCTACATGTTTTACCGTATCACTATACAAACAAACATCCTTTCCTTGAGCCGTGGTAAACGCGCTCTTTTTCAATGGCGTGAAGCCACTATGCACTTTCACCTCATATTCTGTAGCTTCTTCATAAAAATGATCGTTCATCTGCATATGAATGACTTTTGCAATGGCTTCGCTTTGATGTTTCAAGACATTCTCAACATCCCTATCATCACCCAAGTAAGAATGCAGGTGTTCAACAGCTTGCTGCGCCAAAGTGCGTAGCAAATCAGCATCTTCATCATAAGAAATATCATCATAATGAAAGAGCTTCTTGAGAATATAATTTTCTGGTACTGGCTCAGTATACCCTTCATCCGCCGCACCAATTTCCGTTTGTTGATTGGTTTGCAGACTCTGACTTAACAAGGCTCTATCTTGAGGCTGTAAGTGAATGGATGAAACATCCAAATCAAACGGGTGATAGCCATAATTCACTTCACCTTTGGGAACCACAAGAATCCGTGGAATATCAATCATCTGATTGACAACCAACTGCGTTGCTTTCGCCACCACATCAGCAATATCTACAGCGTTATCATCCTCAAATAATGCTGTCTGCGTGCTGCTTAAATGCTCAGAAACAGCTTTTACAAGTTCATCTTGCACTGCCGTATTGGTTAATGATTGGCTGGTAGGCACTTGTTTGGGTTGATGTTGTAATTGTTGAATGGCTTGAAGAGCCACTCTTGCGACCGCTTGTTCAGCCACGCCATCAAAAGTTATTTTGTCAGGCGTTTCAAAAGTATAGGTGGTTCCCGCACTACCTTTGGGCGTAGCTCCCATAATCATGGTATCAATATTAGAGCTAACCTGAACGCTCTCTTGCGGCACATCATCTTCAGGGCATTCCAAGATCACCTGTTTCAAGCGTAATGGATTATCAGGATTGTTGGCTTCATCGACAATTTCTTGAAACTTATCGTGTGCAACGATGCTAAGCCTATCCACCGCTTCTACACCTGTTCGTTTACCATACGGCAAGCGAAGACCACGACCAATCGACTGTACAATCAGCGTTTTAGCATTGGCAGCACGAAGTGGCACGATGGTATAAAGGTTGGTCACATCCCAGCCTTCTTTGAGCATATTCACATGAATCACAATTTCCGTGGGTTCATCCATGCTTTCCACTGCCAATAAACGCGACACCATTTCTTCTTCTGCTGCGCCAGACTTACTGCTATCCACCTGAATGACTTTGCCTTTGTATCGTCCATCAAAGACATCTTCCAGTGTCTTCAGCAGTTCCGCTGCATGGGTTGTATCTCGGGCAATCACCAGTATAAATGGTTTTACAGCGACCACATTGTTTTCGTGCGCATAAGTCAGCAATTCCACCTTGGTCGCTTCATGCAGGCGGATACCATCCATCAATTTAATGGTTTCCACTTCTTCTTTGCTATGTTGTCTTGCATCAAAATTGCGCTGCGTCACTACTGCAGGTTCTTTAACAAAGCCATCTTCCATAGCTCGCGCCAAGGGGTAATCCACCACCACATTTTTAAAGGGAATCGCTCCTTTTGCAGTTTCTACATGCGGCGTTGCCGTTAGCTCTAAACCAAACAGAGGGTTAAGTTCATTCAACGCTTTCACACCCGCACTGGCGCGATAACGATGCGATTCATCCATTAACAGAACCAAATCTTTTAATCCCGCCAAATGACTAAAATAACTATCGCCCAAATATTCAGACATGCGTTTGATGCGCGGGGCTTTGCCACCACGCACTTCAGAGTTGATTTTTGAGATATTAAATACATTGATGCGCACACTGGTAAACAGATTCCCCATCACCTGTGCGCCGCGTTGCTCATAATTATCACCCGTAATCACTTCAGGTACACAGGTTGTAAATTCCGCAATACCTTTAAACACATACTTGGCGGAACCTGGCGAGAAATCTTCAATCAATTTATTGTAAATGGTTAGGTTGGGAGCCAGCACAAAAAAGTTGTTGATACCATGCTGTAAATGCAAATAGCTAATAAATGCACCCATCAAACGGGTTTTACCCACGCCTGTTGCCAGAGCAAAACAAAGCGATGGGAAATCCCGCTCAAAGCTCTCCAATGTTGGAAATTCTTTCTTGAGAATATCCAGTAATGCAGGCACATCATGGTCTGGGTTGAGCAATTCACCTTGGCTTGCTTCAATCGATTGAACCAATGCCTCCAGAGATTCGCGCTGTGGCGCACGCAGACTTAAACGCTGGAATATATTTCGCATGGTTGGGTTCATGATGGGTTCTCCGCCTGTTCATCAATGGATAAATAACGCAGTTCGCGCTGCAACTCTTGCTTTAACTCTGCTTCAGTAGGCAGATAAAGCTGATAACGGCTGGTAAAAATATTGCGTTCCTGTTGCTCGCCAAGGGTGTATTGCACCACTGCATCATTTTTATCAGGGCATAACACCAGACCAATGGTGGGGTTATCCCCCTCACTGCGCCGTTCTCTATCATAATAATTCACATAAAACTGAATTTGCCCCAAGTCACCATGCGATAGCTTGTCCGTCTTCAAATCGATCAACACAAAGCATTTTAGAATTGTGTGGTAAAACACCAGATCAATATAAAAATGATCACCATCCAGTGTGATACGCTCCTGACGAGATACAAAGGCAAAACCTTTGCCCAACTCCAATAAAAAAGTCTGTAGATTAGCAATCAAGGCTT
>JALUXZ010000149.1 GCA_027018935.1 Mariprofundaceae bacterium | reverse complement strand
TGCAAAATCTTATCAATTGCTGCAACCGTTGTGATTTACATGTCTCAAGCATAATACTTGAACAAATAGCTTCCAGTGAAGCGGTATTAAGTCAGGATGAAAAGGATATTGGTGTGTTGCTGGTGGATATAGGTGGAGGCACAACTGATTTAGCCATGTTTATAGATGGTGCAATTGCTTATACCACGGTGATTCCAGTCGGTGGCGATCATTTCACACATGATTTATTGGCTGGGCTTAGCACTTCCTTTGATGTGGCTGAAAATCTGAAAAAGAAATATGGCTGTTGCTTTGTTGAATGTGTATCACCTGATGAAATGGTGGAAGTGCCTCAAGTCGGTGGTCGCCCTGCACAAACAGTGCCAAGACAAATCATGGCACAAATTTTAGAGCCCCGAGTCAATGAGTTATTCACATTGATTCAAGATAAAATTGTAGAATCAGGCTATCAAAAATGCTTGATTGCTGGGCTGGCATTCACAGGAGGATCAAGCTTATTGGATGGTCTGCTAGATTTAGCAGATGAAACATTTGATTTGCCAGTTCGCCTAGCAAGGCCTCTGGATGTGGATGGTTTGATAGATGTGGTCAGCAGCCCTATTTTTTCAACGGGTGTAGGATTATTAAAATATACAAGCCAACACTCTATTTCATACGCAATACATCATAATACAATCTTTAGAAAATATTGGGCTTTATGGCAGAAAAGGCTTGGTGGGTGAGTCCCCCACTGCATATACAGTGGGGAATGGCTACTATATCTCTAATGTTGCCTTTCGAGATACAAAACTAAGCTCTTGCTCTGCCCCTGTAAGGGTGTTGATTAATGAAATTGTATATGTGTCGTCATCTCTCCAGTTAATACGTATAATTGTCTTTTGCTTCTTTTTAGCGAAATCATATGAAATGATGACTTGATGCGGATTTTGTTGTTCTTCGACAACCTTAAGATTCTCTGCAACAAGTGCTGCAATGGGACCTATTTGAGTGACTTGATAAATATTAAACAGCCCATTGGGTATATCTACCAGAATAATGCTTTGCCTATCCAATGAAGCCCAGCGACCAGTCACTAATTCGCTCGCGGGTTGTTTTGAGCAGGCTGCCAGCATCAGCACTATCAATATACCAACTACATACCGTATTCCTTTCATGTTTATCCTCCATCATTAAGATGGAACCATGCTTACACAGCATGCGACAAATGATGTCAGGTTAAATAACAATCGAATCAATTAGACAATCACAAGACTTTAATCAAATCACAATAAAAACAATCATCATACCCATGGTGCCTTCTGACATATACACTAAGCTTTCCTTTTTCTTCGGCAACCTCCAACACTGTATCAGGTACACTCCAATGGCATGGTGGTCCTGATATAATACTTGGTGCGGTTTCATCAAGCATAGACACAATCATAAGCACATCCAATTCAACGGCTAATTCTTTCAATTCCTTCAATGCATTTGTATAGGATTTATCTATATAAGCACACATATTTTCATGACAAATATCTACTTGGCTTCCATGCATATTCAGCATATCCAAACCATCAACCACAACAACCTTTAAATTGTTTTTCTTTCGCAATAAATAGCAGGCAGCTTTTAATGATTTAATACCTTGAATCCCATCAATAAGCATCATATCAGATATCTCTAGCAACCCTGCAGACACACTGGCAAAACATCGCCATTGATCAGCTTCAAAATCACCCTTACGTAATTCCTGTAGGCTTACTCCCGATTGGAAAGCAAAAAAAGCAAGCCCTGACAAGGTAATTGGCTTACGCAATGAAAAAACCAAACCATTATAATTTTCAGATTCTTCAGTCTCTGGATAGATATTATGGGCAACGACATTCATACCAAAAATGCTCAAGTGTTCCCAAGAAACAGCGGTTGCCACAACAAGTTCGCCTGCATGCCATGCACCATACTCACGATCAAACTTACTTAACCCTGATTTTAAAGTATAATCGCTTTCACATGGAAATTTTGAATATTCATGCCGCCCAT
>JALUXZ010000148.1 GCA_027018935.1 Mariprofundaceae bacterium | reverse complement strand
TCCGTTCGTGACTGTTCCTGCTCGCTCATATGTAATAACTCCGCTTTCATTCGACACCCCCAAATCAAACGCTAAAGGGGACATTTCTATTTTGCTAAAAGCGGACTTTTTCATTTTGCGCCTACACCATTGATAACTTGATTTACAGTGACGGGTGGCGCAGTTATAATGGTCTTGTTGATGTTGGTTATTCTAAACACTTTTTAGTCAATCATGGAGCTAATGGATTTGCTCGTGATGGACATTGTCATATCCGTCGCGTTAAGGGGAACCCTCGACTTGACTCAAAAAGGGAATGATACACATCATTTCCTTTTTGAGGAAACCAAGAGGGCTTGTCCCGTAGGGATTCCCGCTTGAACGCTTTTGTTAGTGCCGACCGCAGGTCGGCACTAACAATGGAATTGAATCATTTTGGAGCTTTACTAAGCGTTGCCTAGCAAAGTTTAATGGCGTAAAAGTAAGCCTCGAGTTACACTTAAAGAGTGTGAATGGCGATGGAAAAAACAACCCGAGACTCTTGCTAATGAGCTATAGGAAATTATCAAAAATAATAGCGTCTGCTAGTCTAGGGTCTTACATATACGATAAACCTATCTTACAGGGTAAGATGTGTAGGGTAAGGATAGATTGCCAGATACTGTGACACTGATTTTGCCCTCGCCTGCATTCAAGCTTGGCGGAGGCGCATTGGCTGATTTCGCCATCATTGCCATATCCACATTACGATTTCTGCGATAAACAGGCGGCACACCTTGAGTGGTGCGCAAGTTATCAATATGATATGACTTAGCATCCAATGCCTTTGCAAAAGCATGGGCTTTTTGGCGAAACGCTTTAATCGCTTGTAGACGCAAAGCATCTTGCGCTTTGACCATGGCTTCATGCGATACATGAAAATTGAGATTATCCAAATGCGCACCTGCACTTTCAATATCATCCACCCAGCCAGCAACCGCTTCAATGCGTTTGCTGCGTAATTGTTCACGCTGCACCAACTTCCAACCATCACGAACTTGACGCTTTCTACTATTATCATAACGCCATAGCATTTGCATATTGCGACTTAACGTCGCTTGCTTTATGCCTTTTTCTCCACGCAATGAAGTTTGAATATGTTGACTGATTTGATTCACTTTCTTTCGCAAAGCGTTTGCATTTTTACCCGTAGCTTCAATACGATAAATCACCACAGCTTCATCATGGGGTAAAATAGTACTTGCCGTTGCCGATACAGTAATATGTGTTGCTTTGGGCTCTTGTTCAGCCGCCCATAGCGGTGTTGCAATCAATAGTGAGAGAAGAATAAGATATTTCATAAGTGGAATATGAAAGAAATCAGCGCATCTAGCAAGGCGTAGAATTTACGAGTGTTTGGAAAGGGATTACACTTTCTCTTGTTGTCAGAGCATGGAACAGTAGTTTCGCCCCCCATGAAACAAACAACAGATAGCGTGACGATTATTGGGGCAGGCTTGGCAGGCTCAGAAGCGGTTTGGCAATTGGCAAAGCGAGGTATCAAGGTTCGCTTGCATGAAAATGCGCCCCAAGCAAATGACACCTGCCCATCAAACTGGCAATTGTGCCGAGCTTGTTTGCTCCAACACCTTTCGCGCTGATCATTTGGAAAGTGCGGTTGGGCTTTTGCATGAAGAAATGCGGCTCATGGATTCATTGATTATGGCATGTGGTGATCAAGCGCGGATTCCAGCAGGTACTGCCTTGGCTGTGGATAGAGAGCAATTTTCCACCTTGGTCACGCAGGCATTAAAAGCAGAGCCTTTGATTGCGTTTATTGAAGGTGAAGTCACGAATATCCCCGATGATGGCATGGTGCTTACTGCTTCAGGGCCTCTAACTTCCGATAGTTTATATCAATCAATTCAAGCGCTTACAGGCGAAGATAGATTATGTTTTTGGGGCTGTCCCAGATAACTAGGCATTATTCTTTGTAACCCATTGTTTTAAGATGGATAATTGTTGTTTTGGATTAGAGTAGTTAAAACGCCACTCACACTCCTTCAAAAAGTAGTAAAAATGTTGCT
>JALUXZ010000147.1 GCA_027018935.1 Mariprofundaceae bacterium | reverse complement strand
AAGTACGATGTTTGGGTTCATTTTGACCATAAAAGCATCAAAACTACTATCATTCACGGCGATTTCGGATATTTCAATACCCAAACCACTTAAATCTTCAGAATAGGGCGTGGCAACCGCAGGGCTTGCCACATGCACTTGCCAGCCTTGCTGCAAAAATGCATGAATAAGCCCCATCATGCGCGCACCTGAACCTGTGGATTTCGGCTCAGGCAACACATAGGCAATGATGAGCACTTGCATGATGTTACAACACCATTTTCACATCATCATGCGCCGACAACTCACGATAAAGATTATCCAATTGTTCACGGCTCTGCGCTTGAATGGTAATGGTGACCGCCAAATACTTGCCTGTTTTACTGGGCTGACTACGCACAGCCCCCTCACCCAAATTGGGCACATGTTGACGCGCAATCATCACCATCGCCGATTCAAAACCTTTGTGGTTTACACCCATCACTTTGATGGGAAATTCGCAAGGAAAGGTGAGTAATGATTGTTTTTCATTCATGCCGATAAACTAACAGGTTTGCCCCGCAGCTCCACAAAGCATACCAACAACGCTAGGCTGCGCCCATGACAAATGCTTTAAATGACACATGGCAAAAACAAGTGGTGAACTGGGAATATTCATCCGCAGCAACCCCTGATATGGCTGAAATACCTGTGCAACCCTTTCCCGCATCTTTGCATGAAAGCGGTGAAACACGTGTGATTGAACTCAATATCTCCAAAGTGCTGGAAACGCCTTATCCTGCCACTTCTCCCAGCCTGCTTGCCAATTATATTCGTATTTGTGAAGGCGAGCATATTCAAACCCAATGCACAGCCACATCTGAGATATTTTTTGTCATGCGCGGTTCTGGTCGCACCATCACTGAGCAAGGCATCATCACATGGAAACAAGGCGATGCCTTTGCTTTGCCTGGCAACACACCACTAACCCATGAAGCAGATAGTGATAGCGCTTTGTATTGGACACATGATCAACCCCTTCTTAACTATTTGGGTGTATCACCCACAAAAAAACGCTTCAACCCTGTATTTTACAGCCAAGAAAGCATGGTGGGCGAAGTCGCCGCATTGCGTGAAATTGCGTTGCAAGAAAAGCGTAATCGTGTGGGCATTATTCTCGGCAATAAGGATTGCAGCAAAACCAAAACCATGACCCACAGCATGTGGTCTTTATTTAATCTATTGCCTGCTGGTGAAATGCAAAAACCGCACCGCCATCAATCTATTGCTTTAGATTTGGCAGTATCAGGCAATGCAAACACCTACACCTTGTTGGGCAAAAAAGTAGATAGCGATGGCAATATTATCAACCCTATTAAAGCCGTTTGGTCGCCCAACAGTGTATTCATCACCCCACCAGGCTGGTGGCATTCCCATCACAATGAATCTGATGAGGATGCTTATGTGTTCCCCGTACAAGATGCTGCTTTACACACCTATTTGCGCACGCTGGATATTCAATTTGTAAGGCTTTAAACTAGCAGGTTATCAAGGGTAGTATGATAATATGTTTAGAAACCGTAAGTTAAGTAAGCATAAGGTTAAAAAAGTAATTTCATGCTTTTGTGTTGATATAAATGCTACTAAAACAGCACTTCTACTCGGTCTGAGCCGTAATACATTTAACGCTTGGTTTAATCTTTTTCGTCGTTTTATTTACTTTCATCAAGAAGCGATTAAGGCACAAATCATTGGCAATATGGAAGTTGATGAAGCTTACTTTGGAGCGACTCGCCAACACGGTTTTCATGGCAAGCTAAAGCGAGGGTGAGGTATCTTGAAGCAACCAGTGTTTGGTATCTTCGAGCGTGATGGTAGAGTATATACTGAGATAGTTCCTGATTGTAAGAAGGTGGCCCTACAGGCTGTAATTAAAGAGAAAGTATCCATTGATAACTTGATGTCAACGCAAAGTAGAAATGTCCTCTTTTCTCCCAGATAGAAATGTCCGCTTTTGGTTAATCGATTTTCGCCAAGGGTGATCTATTTTTGGTTTGTAATTTGTTCGCTGACTTTGCTTCATCAGA
>JALUXZ010000146.1 GCA_027018935.1 Mariprofundaceae bacterium | reverse complement strand
ATTAGCGCAATCGATAACGACTTTGATACCATCCAAACGCAATCCACGCGGCAAAGATGCTTTCAAAAACTCAATATAACGCCCCCGTGCATCATCTACACGCTCAGCCTTTCCAATCTCTAAAGCCAGTGGCAATGGCGGCAAATCATCAAGGCACGCCTCAATATTCAATTCCACTGTATCAGGGAGTTTGAAACCATCACTACCAAAAAATTTAATGCCATTATCCCCTGCTGGGTTATGAGAAGCAGAGAGCATCACACCTGCATCGGCACGTAAACTACGGGTGAGATATGCCACTGCTGGTGTTGGAATAGGACCAACCAATAATACATTCATCCCTTGTGCCGTCAGCCCTGCACAAAGTGCAGACTCAATCATATAGCCTGATAAGCGGGTATCCTTACCAATAAGAATATAAGGTTTATGTGGTAAATGCTCTGTTAATACATGACCTGCCGCCCGACCCAAACGCAAAGCAAACTCTGCTGTCATAATATCTTTGTTGACCGTACCACGAACACCATCTGTACCAAAATATTTCCGCATCAATGACTTTCCTTACTTAAATCTGGAGTTTTGCCTTCTGTGGAAGTATCAAAACTTAATATCCCTTTGACCATGAAGCCCGCTTTGTTTTCTTCCAAATGCACTGACTTTCCTGTCGGCGTTGCAATATCCACCTTCTCTTGAAACGCCCCTACTTTCAAATCAAAGCGTATAGGCACTGTTTCCACAGCATTGAGTGAATCCAACCATACTTCGGGTCCTTGTAAGCGCGCTATTGCTGGCTCAATAGAAACAGCACTCACATGCCAACCTTGTGGTAAATCAAATTGTGCATGAATAGGCACTGTACGTGTAATAATTCTATCCACCTGCAATTCCAAATGATCAGGCTGAATCGCCTCAACCGTAAGCCCGGCAGGTAAATGAATTTTATTAGGGCTTAAAGAACGTTCACTTACACCAGGCGTGGATAAATTACTCGCATCCAAAGGCACAAAGGTATCTGTTTCTTTCAAGCTTTTGAGCCGCGCCTGCAAACCCTTCACTGTAATTCTCACTTGATTGGGTAGGTTATTCACAATCACCATATTTTCTGGCAACCCTTGAACTTGCAGTGGCACATCCATACTCAAAGAACCATCCCCCTGACCATGCACCTGCAACCACAAAACAATCGCGATTAATATTGCCCATAGATGAAGCGCCCATGGCTTGAGTAAACGAAAAACAGAACTCATCCTCCCACACTCCATTGAAAAGATTGAACCTGCAAGCGTTGTTTTAATTCTTTTTTCAAGCCATCTGCATCCAGTGCTTTGGAAAGTTGCCCTTCCTCTGCTAAATGCATTTGAGCGCGTTCCTCAGAAACAACAATCACCAGGGCATCACTCTCTTCAGTCAGCCCAACCGCTGCCCTATGACGTGTTCCAAAGCCGCCAGGTAAAGCATTGGCTTGTGCCAAAGGCAAAAGAACCCGTGCAGCAACAATACATGCACCATGGCTTCCATGCTTCACAACAACCGCGCCATCATGCATCGGTGCTTTAGGACAAAATAAGGTTTGAATCATGTCAGCACGCAATGGCGCTTCCATCTCCACACCTGATTCTGTAAGATGTTTAAGTCCTGTCTCTCGCTCAATCACAATCAGGCCTCCCCAACCGCGATGCACCAAAGCCACTGCAGATTCAACCAAATGCTCCACCATGGTTTCCATCGGCTTGCTTGGCGGACTTAATGGGTTCACTGCCACACGCATCAAGCCTCTGCGAATTTCATGTTGGAATAAAACAACCAAGATGACAATAAATACAGAGAAAAACTGAGAAAATATCCATTCCACTGTAAGCAGACCAAAAAACCTAGCTGCTTCATAAATGGCAAATAATACAGCCAAACCAATCAACATTTGTTCAGCGCGCGTTCCACGCATCAACCGCAGCGCAAAATAAATCACCACTGCAACCACAGACATATCAATCATATCCAAAAGACTTAACTGAAAGCTCATATCAGCTCCAGCATACACATGACCATAGAATCTCTCAAGTTATCA
>JALUXZ010000145.1 GCA_027018935.1 Mariprofundaceae bacterium | reverse complement strand
AGTAGTCTTTCAGTATCTGGTATTGCTTCAACAGCGGGTTTGGCAATGTTTCCATTTGTTTTGCCTTCGATTACGCACCCATCACAAAGTTTGTTGATGTGGAATGCAACGTCGAGCCAGCAAACATTATGGTTAATGTTGATTGCGGCGGGAATCTTTGTTCCATTGATTATTGCTTATACCTCATGGGTTTTTAAGGTGTTGCGAGGCAAGGTTACAGAAGAGAGTGTTGAAGCAAACCATGCTTCTTATTAATGATTCTGGAGAATAAATATGTTATATATTATTTGGTTATGTGTGGCGAGTTTGGCTGTTTATGTAGGTATATATGTCGGTGAGAAGGTTGAGGGATAAGTGGCTGGTAATCAGCATGCATTTCGAGTAGATTTTTATAAAAGAGAAACAGATTATCAGAAGGAGAAGTGAATGTCAGAAACATATACTCAATATACCAACGAATTATCAAGTGCGATTGGAAATCTTCGTAAAGACATCCCCGATGTTATGCAGGGTTTTTCAGCCATGGCGAGTGCGGCTTCAAAAGAGGGTGCCTTGGATAAAAAAACCAAAGAATTGATCGCCCTCTCTATTGGGGTTGCGACTCATTGCAAGGGATGTATTGGTTTTCATGTGAAGGCATTGATTGCTTTGGGTGTCACGCGTGAAGAGATGACAGAAATGTTAGGCATGGCAATATATATGGGGGGCGGTCCATCATTGATGTATGCGGCGGAAGCTATGCAAGCCTTTGAGGAATTTTCCAAAAAATGAGTTTTACGCTGAATCTGGTGCTTTTTTTAATTTTAATGGGTTCAGTCTTATTTGCGTATCAGCGTCAAGCCTTATGGCTACGTTTGATTCCACATGTGTTATTAAAATGTGGAAAAGGGCACTCTTTTCTTGTTCAGCTATTCCTTTATGGAAGTGTTTTTGTGTTGTGGTTGTTGGCGTGCCATTGGTTGGATGTGAAAGGCTGGCATGGTTTAGGAGCCGCAGGTATGGGCTTTGCCATGTTATTAGGTTTACAAGCAATGCGTGATGTTGAGGAGCGTCAGAAAATGAAACGTGAATGAATCGTAACTCTTGAATAACAGAATGCATAAATACTGCATTTATTGTAACTATTCAGCATCGTTATAAATTGGTTCGTATCTATTCAGATTGCCGCTGATTTATTCGAGACCACCAATAGTAGGCGCTTTTAGGCGAGGCGGAAAAGCGCAACTTACTGCTGTAAATGAGCATTCTCTAACGCTGGTATCGGGCGAATTGGTGGTGAGCTGAATAGTTACAATGAATCTTAGCCCAAGAATCGAATTGACTTTGGATATAGGGTGTAATCATTTGCTTTGTATGGTGTTTCAAGGAATCATGTAGTCACCTCACTGGTGATGAGTGATTTCTTGGAATATCAGGTGAATGAAAGGGTTGCGATATGTGCCGAATGTCAATGTTGGATCTTGGGCTTAGGCATTGTATCAAAAAAACGTGTCAGGTTTTGTATTAAATATCATGTGGAGGCTTGCACTTTGGGCATAATCCACGCCAAATACAGTGTATATGTGTGATTTTCCAATCAGCTAAAGCACTTGCTTGCTGAGGTTGCTGGCTTGGAATATCGATAAGTGCGCCGCAACTTTCACATTCAGCATGATCATGTTGGGAGGTGTTGGAATCAAATAAAGTACGTTTAGAGGTTATAACCTCATGCAGTAAGCCGACTTTGGAAAATTGCTGTAGGGTTAGATAAATTGTATTTAAGGATAACGAAGGGAAGTTTTCTTTTAGCTGCTCTTTAACTTGCTTAGCACTAATGTGTTGCGTTTTTGCAAAGACAATTGAAGCAATAGCTAGGCGTTGTGGCGTTACTTTCATTTGATGACTGCGAAGAGTATTGGGGACATTAGAGTGCATGGCCACATAGTACTTGTTTTTATATCTCTTTACAAATAGGAATGATTCCTTATTGTGTGTCTGTGTTTAATTAATAGGAGTGAATAAATGATAGTAAAAGTGATTGCGATAAGTTTGTATTTTTTAAGTATGAATATTGCGCTGGCAAGTGA
>JALUXZ010000144.1 GCA_027018935.1 Mariprofundaceae bacterium | reverse complement strand
GATGATGTATTATATTATCTGGATGACGATATTTTTGAGTGGGATCAATTTAATGCATTTAGTGCGTTGATTGCGGGTTGGTTTCGTCGATATAGTACATCATGGTTTTCGGTGGCTACAGCGAAGGCATTTGGGGGGATATTGAAGCAACACTTAACACATTATTTTCAAGATGTTGCGGGTATTGATGCGCCACAAGTGGTGGCGGAGCATTTGCATGGGATGTTTTTTCCTGATGGGGCTGTTCAAGAAGCTGCAGGTGCGCTGATTGCAGTGTTGCGCCATGGTGATAACGCAGGAGTTGAGGAAAATCATCAGCAGTTTGATGATTTGGATACATTTTCGAGATATTTCTATGAAGATGAGGCGATTGCGATTTTAGCAGATGTGCATGCGAATTTGCCAGCTTTGGAAGTGGTGTTAACTGAGGTGAGGTGTAGAGGTATTGATCGAATTTTTGTACTGGGTGATTTGGTGGGTTATGGCCCACATCCCAAAGCTTGTATAGATTTATTGAAAAGCGTTGGTGCAATTAGTTTGCGCGGCAATCATGATCATGCGGTAGGAAGTGGTAAGATGGTGAAAAGCATGACATCATCATCATCTTGGACAGCGGATTGGACGGTTCCACGGCTTTCAGAAGATGATAGAAGGTATTTGCGAGGCTTGCCTTTACGGATGATTAGCCGTCCGTGGATGGCAGTGCATGGTGCTCCTGTGGATAAGACATTCTTTAACGCCTATGTATATAATGGGACAGTAGATGCCAATATTGCTTGGTTGAAAGATCATGGTTATCGCTTTGCTTTGCATGGACATAGTCACTTGCAAGGTGTGTATGCCACCAATGGTGGTGAGTCTGTGTGTTTGAAAGATCAGTATATTGATTTAAATGCCTATCAAACCAATCTAATTTGCCCAGGTTCGGTTGGTCAGCCACGTGGTGGAGAGATTGGGGCGGCTTTTGCTATCTTGAAACCATTAAGTGCTCAGCTTGAACTGCTTTGCTTGCCTTATGATATGAGTGAGGTAATACAAGATATGGTGATTGAGGGCTTTCCAGAGCAGCTTATGCAACGCTTGAAGACGGGGGTTTAGGCATTATTGTGGATTCAGAGTAGTCGGGATACTTGGTGAGTAAAGAATACCCGCATAAATGCGGGTATTCGATATAACGGTGGCTGTTTTAAAAAGGCATCAAGGGCAAAAAGATGACACAGTCGGCATAGCATTGCGAACTGCTGCCCAGCCCATACCAAGATTGGTTTTCTTGCCTGTAATCAGTACCAACAAGGCATTAGGTTTTTCTGGTAACACAGTCATAAAGTGAAATGTATTGTCGGAAGTCATTTGAACTTCAGTAATAGCACCAATACCATCATCTCCTTTTTGCGCACTTAGCATTTTATATACAGTGGTGATATTTTTACCACGGAACAAATCCACTGCCGCAGCACCAACAGCATCCAAATAGGACTGCGTAAAGTAAGGAACACTATGTTGGACACCCAAAAGCATGCCGCTGTTTAAATCCACAACACCAGCACCCAACGCGCCATCCACATCATCGACAATTGTTTTTAATGCATTATTTAAGCTCATTTTTCATTCTCCTTTATTATGATTAAGATTTATTTTTCATTTCTTCTGCTTCTTTCATGACTCTGGCCAATAAAGCATCAGCGTCAAAACTGAATACGCCATTATCCTCGGGCTTTTGCGATACAGTATCAACCGCTGCAACAATTTCTTCAGCAACATGTTGACTGGATGTTAATACCATGCCCATATTGGCATCGGGCTTGCCGATAACGGTTAGGATTAACGATCCAGCATGCAAAATGACCAGTGAACTGTCTTTAGAATCACTGATGACTTTATCGCTCATAGCTTGCCCCGCTTGCCCCGCTAACGCATCGGTGAGTGAGATCACAGATGCACTCATGGCGGCTACGGAATCAGCCTCTAAATCAATATTAGAAGATGCTTGCGCAAGCAATAGTCCATCTGGGCTAGAGAGTACGCTGGCAATAATTGCATCAGATTCATTGACCAATTTAGCCAATGTTTTTTGACACT
>JALUXZ010000143.1 GCA_027018935.1 Mariprofundaceae bacterium | reverse complement strand
ATAGAGGCGTACACCTTATAAATTAACTACAATTAGGTTACAAAAAAGGCTACCAGCCCGCTTGGGATGGTAGCCTTTCAAAGCACAAAGTAAGATTTAATTAAAGCTTACTCACCTTCGTAATACAGACCATCTTTCTTCATTTGTCTATCCCAAAGCAAGCAACCCAATGAGAATATAACAACTGTGATTGCCACATCAATCCACGACGATAAAAATGGTGTATGATCAATATCATCTGCATGTGCACTGATAATCCACATATAGCGTTCCAAGAATGTGCCCATCAAAATACTCGACGCTGGAATAAGCATCAGCGCTGGCGAATGGCGCATAGCAGTAAAGATAAGCATAAGGAAAGGAA
Source organism: Mariprofundaceae bacterium (assembly GCA_027018935.1). Lineage (GTDB taxonomy): Bacteria > Pseudomonadota > Zetaproteobacteria > Mariprofundales > Mariprofundaceae. The sequence continues at coordinate 1,747 of JALUXZ010000143.1, read as the reverse complement.
CAAATGAATTCAAAAGGAAAAATAACCAAAACACAAACCAGTTTGGACCATCCATCATATTGTGATAACGTACAATCTCTTCTGGAAGATCACCATACCACATAATCAAATATTGCATAAAGAATAAGTAAGTCCAAATAATGGTGAGTGCCAACATAATTTGTGCAAGATAGTTAAATACATAATCATTAATTCTACGTTTCAGTGAATCGCGCTGACGCAATACAAACAATGAAACGATAAAGAAAGCTAAAAATACACGTAACATACTTTCAAAATGATAAGGACCATAAATTGGGCTCCACCAACGTGGCATTTGGGTCATTTCAAAATCCCAAGCGACAATAGTGCCATAAATACAATATACAAATGGTACCAACAGCGCAACATTACGGAAACGTCTCAAATCCTTAGTATCAGCACTAGGAAACGCTTTTCTTTGCAGTTTGACAAAATGTACGCAGAAAGCCCAAACTGCTAAATAAAGTACAACTTGGCGAGCATCAAAAAAGATAACATTATGCCAACCATTTAGAGGCTGACCAAACGTTTCTCCTCCCATCCATGGAAAGCTATTTGACCCACTTGCTAAAATAATCAGCAACAGCACAAAACCCAACGGAAACAACGCTCTGGATGATGCCATCAAAAAACGTACCTCATAACGCCACTTACCATTGGCGAGATGCAATACAGATGCCCAGAAAGTGGCTGCAAGCGGGATATACAGAGTAAATAGAAAATTATCCATCAACACTGCCCAGTTTGGAAATGACATAGTCATGGTTTACTCCCCTCCCTTCTCAATCGCATCCATCACTTGAGATGCCCTTTCTTCTTTACTTGTAGCAGTCATGCGCTTTTCAAGCACTTTGCGAATATAATTCACCACATGCCAACGCTCTGTTGGATTCATATCATAGCCATAACGAGGCATGATATAACTACCAAATGTAATCGTTCCCCAAATCCAACCATCACTTAATTCATCTTTTACATAATCGGAAGTAAGATCTGCTGGTTCTGCCTCAAAAATCTTGCCAACAGGTCCATTGCCTTTCCCAGTTGCACCATGACAAGGAAAACAATAAGTTTGAAACAAGGCATGTCCCATAGCTATTGATTTCTTTGTTGGCTCTACAGGGTTTTTGATGTCCACAGCTGCATCACGATCAGCAACTTTCGTCCAAAGACCACCAACTGGTACAGAATCTTTTGGATATGTGTTGATGGGTCCTTCTTGTGGTTTAATCGAAGGTTGATTCATCAAGTCCCTAGACCATGGCCATGCCACCACAGCAGTAGGTAATGCAAACATACATACAATTAATAGAATTTTTTTCATTGCGTCACTTCCCTAATTTCAACCGCACCACATTGTTCTAAAACAGCACGTGCTTTATCACTTTTTGCTGGCTCAATCTGTACTTCAATACCAATTTGATCTTCACTTACTTTTTGACTGTAGTACTTTTTCAGACGACGAGGCAGACCTGAATAAATAAGAAACGCTACGATTGTCGAGTAAACACCAAACATAATCGTACCTTCATAAGTAATCACAATATCCATAGGTAATGGAATCACAGGCTTACCACCTTGAGGCTGTACGGTAAACATGGATTGTGCCGCAGCAGCAACCAATAAAAAAGCACATACAGCGCCAGTAATCGCACCAAAAAATGTGAATCGCTGAATAGGCTGGTGAAATGTTCCCAATATCTCTTCAACCTCTGGATGCTCAATC
>JALUXZ010000142.1 GCA_027018935.1 Mariprofundaceae bacterium | reverse complement strand
TGTGTAGTTGTTTGGCCCACCGAAGACCATAGTTAAGAAAGCTTTTTGTTTTCCAGCTTGTTTTTCCATGTCTACGCCTTCAAAAAAGCGAGTAACATAAGCATCGCCCAAAACTCGGCGATAAAAAATGTCCACAGCAGCATTCACGGCAGCTTCGCCACCCAATTCTTCGTATAAGCTCATATCCAACTCCTATGTGATGATTTGATTGAATAACCGTAAATGATATATTCAATATGCGACAATCATCTTGCTTGCATCAGAAGATGTCAACAAAATATATCTTCACTGGAACTAAGGTGTTTGATATGGCAAGATGCGCCCTATGCAATTGACACTTTATACAGATTATTCCTTGCGGGTGTTGTTATATCTTGCCGCCCACCCCGAGCGACGCGTCACGATTACCGAAATATCTGAATATTTTGGTGTGTCGCGCAATCACTTGGTGAAAGTGGTGCATAATCTTGGCAAACTTCAGCTTATTCACACCATTCGCGGAAAATCGGGCGGTTTATTGTTGGCAGTATCTCCTGAAGATATAAAAATTTCAGAATTGGTGCGGCAGGTTGAACCGCATATGAATATTCTGGAGTGTTTTGATGATGTGACCAACACTTGCCCGATTACCATGCAGTGTTCCTTAAAAGGTGTGTTATTTCAGGCTCGGCAAGGTTTTATGGATGTGCTGGAGCAATATACGCTGGCAGACATGTTGCCTAAAGTGCGTGCGCCTCAAGAGGTTGAGATTCCTATTTCCAGTATCATGGGTTCATCGTAAAGCCCTGTTGAATATCTGTATGGTCTGCCTTATTGGTTTGGTGCGTACATGGATGTGTTCGGTGTTGGGATGGGTGGTTTTCTGCTGGATTGCTTTAAGTTCTATAGCTCTTAGCCTGCCGCCCACTAATTTTTTATTCCAAAGTAGGGCAATGTATCATGTTTTCTAAAATTATATCGGCGATTGAGCCGCGTCATGTCGGGCTTTTGGGGTTGTGTATATTGGCGTTTTTTTATATGGCGCTATTTCGTTATGACAACTTCGGTATTGAAGAAGGTGCAGCTCGGGATTTATTGCTGAATTGGTCGATTGTGCATCAAATTGCCAATGCCACACCGCTATTTGGTGTGCCTGATTTGCGGGCTCTGATGTTTATGTTCTTGGATCTGCATTGGGCAGGCAGCCTGCCTGCGGCAAAAGTATTTACATTGTTTGTTTTGTTGGGAACGGCATTGATGTTTTACCGCTGGTCTGAGGCTTATGATAGTTCAGAAACTGCAACGATGGCAACGGCCATGGTGTTGATTGCACCGATTGCCTTGATGCAAGTGGATAGTATTTCTCCAGGTGTGTACCTGTTCTTTTGTTTTGTTTCTTCCTTTTGGTTGGATCATATGTTTCGTGAAGGAAAACGGACGGTGACGGGTGCGTTATTTATGTTGGTGTTGATGGTGGCTTTTGCGGTTAGTTTGCACCCCATGGGATTGGCATTGCCCTTAGCCTTGTGCCTTACTTGGTTGGCGAAAAGTGATGATGCCATCATGTCTTTGAAACGCCGTAATATGTTGGTGGCGATATTGATTACGACAGTGGTGATGTTGTTGATGCGTTGGGGATGGTCGGGATTATCTTGGGATAGTGCAGGCTATTTGGCGAGTTTGGGCGCAATTTTAACGGGGTCACCGATTTTGCAATCGCATCCACCAACAGGTTGGGGGCTCATCGTTGCCAGTGTGTTGGGTATGGTGGTGGTGATGTATGCGTATCAGCGGCATGTAGAGCTTTTGAGTCTGACCTTGGTGTTGGCAGTGCTTATGGGTTTGGTATTGCCTGATGAACATTGGGCATTGATGGCTTGGGTGTGCATGCTTGCGGTTGGTTTGCCGCAGTTGATTGCTGTGCATCGCCGTACAGGGATTCAAAGTTTGATGGGGCAGCGCGGTGCTGTGTTGCTCTTATTGGTGGTGTGTACCAGTTTGTTTACTTCTGCTAATAAACATTATGGCGATATTGGCAAGATGAAGCTTAAAAGTGATGTGGATTATTTGATTGAATCGGCTGCGCTGATTGCCAAAGATGATCAACATGACTTTGTGATGGCAAGCCAATGGCC
>JALUXZ010000141.1 GCA_027018935.1 Mariprofundaceae bacterium | reverse complement strand
GCATACCAAGCACCACTTTTCTTCACATGCCCAAACTCAACACCCATATCCACAACTTCGCCAACGCGAGAGACGCCTTCACCGTACATAATGCTGAATTTTGCCAATTTAAACGGTGGCGCCATTTTATTCTTCACCACTTTGACTTTGGTATCATTGCCAAGAATTTCATCGCCTTTTTTAATCGAACCAATACGGCGTACATCCAAACGAACCGATGCATAGAATTTTAATGCATTACCACCAGTTGTGGTTTCAGGATTACCAAACATCACACCAATTTTCATGCGAATTTGGTTGATAAAAATGATGGTTGTTTTCGAACGTGAAATGGAACCTGTAAGTTTACGCAAGGCTTGAGACATCAAACGCGCTTGCAAACCCATATGAGAATCGCCCATATCACCTTCAAGCTCTGCTTTAGGGGTAAGCGCGGCAACAGAATCCACCACGATGATGTCCAATGCACCCGAGCGGGTTAACATATCCACCACTTCCAAGGCCTGCTCACCACAATCAGGCTGAGATAAAAGTAAATCATCCACATTCACGCCCAATTTACGCGCATATTCAGGGTCAAGTGCATGCTCAGCATCCACAAAAGCGGCTTTACCACCCATTTTTTGCGCTTCTGCAACCGCATGCAATGCCAATGTAGTTTTACCTGAAGATTCAGGACCATAAATTTCAACAATACGTCCACGCGGATAGCCTGCAATACCCAAAGCAGCATCCAGTGCTAGGGAACCTGATGGAATCACATCAATCGCAACCTTGGCTTGATCGCCCATACGCATAATCGTGCCTTTACCAAACTGACGTTCAATTTGTGCCAATGCTGTATCCAGCGCTTTATCTTTATCTGACATCATCCACTCCCATCGATTACTTCATATTGTTGCGAAATATAACACAGGCAAGAGCCTGCGCCATCACATCATTATTTTTTACCTAAACCCAACAAAAAAAACTCTGGTGAGGTTTTGCGACTGGCTGCGGGTTTAATATTTTTAATTTTTTGAAAACGTCCACCCAATTCGCGGCGAAAAGTATCATAACCTTCACCCATAAAAGTCTTCATCAAAATATGCCCACCCTTACGCAAATGTTGGTTAGCAAAATGCAAAGTCATTTCATTAAGCCCAATCATACGCATTTGATCCACCAATTTATTACCACTCATCTCTGGTGCCATATCCGAAACCACCACATCAATCTCTCGCCCATTCAACGCTTCTTGAAGCGCGGTTTGTCCTTGAGGTGAATCAAAGTCTGCCTGAATCAAAGTTACGCCTTCAATGGGCTTAAGCGGCAGCAAATCAATGCCAACGACCAAACCATCTTTGCCTACATAGCGTAGCAATTCTTCGCTCCAAGAGCCCGGAGCACAGCCCAAATCAACCACCACAGCGCCTTTTTTAATATTCAAACTATGTTTATCAAGGATTTCGGTGAGTTTAAATGCAGCACGCGAGCGCTTACCCTCTTTTTGCGCACGTTTAACATGCGCATCATTGGCATGGCGTTGAAACCATGCTGATGTCTTTCTATCTTTTTTACTTTTGGATTGTTTTGCCATAATTAATCTTTTAATTTCCAGCCTTGATGCCACAAATACCAAGCACCAACCACACTGGCGATGGTGACCACCAATACCGCCAAAACGGATTGCATAGGGTCGCTGTCACCCATAGCAATAAAGCCATGTCTAAATCCATCAACCAAATAGAAGAATGGGTTCCAAGCATTCACCTTTTGCCAAAATGCAGGCAGTTGCGAAACCGAATAAAACACACCCGATAAAAAGGTTAAAGGCATGATAATAAAATTGGTCACCATGGCCATATCATCAAATGTTTTGGACCACATACCGACAATCAAGCCCAAACTTCCCATAATCAAGCTTCCACAAACGCCATAAAACAAAACCATCCAAAGATGACTGATACTCATATCAGAGAATGGCATTAAAATCACCAATAACACCGACCCCACAATCATCGCACGCAATACAGCAGCAGATAAAAAAGCTAAAATGGCTTCAAAGGATGAGATGGGTGCCATCAATAAAAACACATACACATTCATCACCTTGCCCACCACCATAGAGCTGGATGTATTGGCAAAGG
>JALUXZ010000140.1 GCA_027018935.1 Mariprofundaceae bacterium | reverse complement strand
AGTGTCTTCGACTCGCCCTCCGCTGTAACAATACTGCGGCTACTTACCTTACCACCATGATAAACATTGGCAGCTTTGGTGATGTTTGCATTTTGATAAGTCATACAAGTTCCTCTTAATACTTTGTAAGCGATGCATCCACATCATCAATCCAGCGAATAATGCCACCCGCAAGATTTTTTACATTTGTGTAACCTTTGGATTGTAAAAACTCGACGGCTTGAGCTGAACGTCCACCCAGTTTACAATGCACCACCACATCACAATCTTTCGGTACTTCCAAATGACGCTCTGAAACTTCTCCCAACGGAATTTTTTTGGTTCCGTCAATCATACAAATGGCAATTTCATGGGACTCGCGCACATCCAATACATATAAATCAGGATTTGCATCCATCATTGCTTTTAACTCACTCGGGGTAATATCATATTCAGCCAAAACTTCCTCCTTTTCTATTTCTTCCGTGGGTGGCAACCCACAAAACTCTTCATACAACTCAACATCGCCAATCGTAGGATTTTCACCACAAGCTGGACATGCTGGATCTTTATGCAATTTCATTTCACGAAACTTCATATCCAATGCATCATAAAGCAATAAGCGTCCACTCAAGCTCTTGCCCGCATCCAAGATGATTTTTACCGCTTCTGTCGCCTGCAATATACCAATCACACCTGGCAATACACCCAATACGCCACCTTCTGCACACGATGGCACTAGCCCTGGTGGTGGTGGCTCAGGATACAAACAGCGGTAACATGGTCCTTGTTTGTGATTAAATACGGTTGCTTGACCATCAAACTGAAAAATCGAAGCATAAATCAGCGGTTTATCCTCCAACACACAAGCATCATTCACCAAATAACGCGTTGGGAAATTATCTGTGCCATCCACGACAATATCATATTGTTTTACAATATCGCGCACATTATCGCGGGTAATGCCATCGCCATGTAGTTCAACATTCAAATAAGGATTGATACCCAACAAGGTATCACGCGCCGACTCAATTTTTGGGCGACCAATATCTGCGGTGGAATGCACCACTTGGCGTTGCAGATTGGAATCATCCACCACATCAAAATCTACCAAGCCAATCGTACCGACACCTGCGGCTGACAAATACAATGAAATCGGACTTCCCAAGCCACCTGTCCCTACACACAAAACCTTGGCTTGCTTAAGCTTCTCTTGCCCATCCAAACCAACCTGCGGCAAAATAATATGACGATTAAAGCGTGCTAATTCTTCTGCACTTAAAATATCAGACATGACAACCTCCAGAAGATGCGCAATGATTTGTCACATGCGTACAATATACAAGTCTCTAAAAAAACCATGAATAAACACTTACTCATTCTCGGCTGTGGTTATGTTGGCACAAAACTCGCCAAAGCCTGTTTCAAGCTAGGTTTCCATGTTTCTGGCACAACACGCAGCCATGAACATGCCCAAACCCTAAAAGAAACTGGCGTAAATCCAATCATCATAACATCACCAGCCGATATTTCCGATACCATATTAAAGCAGTGTAGCCACATCGTCGATTCCATACCGTTAACCCGTACCGACAACATCATGTTTGCATCACAAACGCAGTGGTTATCGATATTAACGCCCAAATTGCAACATCTTGAGTGGGCAGGCTATTTATCGACCACTGGGGTATATGGCGATGCGGATGGTGCATGGGTGGATGAATCTTATCACTGCCAGCCTTCTAGCCCACGCGGTATCGAGCGTTTAAAGGCTGAACAAGCATGGCTGAATGCTGGACTGCCCGCCGAAGTATTTCGTCTGGCAGGCATTTATGGGGCAGAGCGCAATATTATAACTCGCTTAATGGCAGGTGATTACAAAGCGGTGCAATGGAACCCTCCACATTATTCTAGCCGTATTCATGTGGATGATATTGTGGCAACTATCATCGCTGCCATGCAATCACCACGCACGGGAAGAATCATCAATATTGCCGATGATTTACCTTTGCCGCATGCTGATTATGTACAGCAAGTCGCGGCTATGATTGATGCGCCAGAGCCTATCATTCTCACGCCCGAAGAGGGCAAAACTCAACTTTCTGTGACAGCTTTATCATTTTTCAGCGACAACAAACGCATCAGCAATCAACGCCTGCATAATGAACTGTTGCCCAAATTACACTACCCCAGCTTTAAAGAAGGCATGATTGCAATTTTAAGCAGCAAGGAAGGCTAAATGTCCAATCCATCGAGTATCCAACACAATATCCAAGCATTAGAAAAGCAGCTTAGCCGCGCCTTAAGTGGCAAACAAACAGCTATTCGCCAATTGATTATTTGCCTGCTTGGCGGCGGACACCTTTTAATTGAAGATATACCTGGTGTGGGAAAAACCACACTGGCACAAGCACTTGCTGCCAGCCTGCATTCGGATTTCGGGCGTGTACAATTTACCGCAGATTTGTTGCCCGCAGATATTGTTGGTGTTGAGATTTTCGACCCGCTTGAAAAGCAATTTACCTTTCATGCAGGCCCGATTTTTCATCACATTGTACTGGCAGATGAAATCAACCGCGCCACCCCCAAAGCACAATCAGCATTGCTCGAAGCGATGGCGGAAGGACAAGTAACCATTGAGCGTAAAACCCATGCTTTGCCTGAGCCATTTTTTGTGATTGCCACACAAAATCCACTCGAACATCTGGGTACATTCCCTTTACCTGAATCGCAATTGGATCGCTTTTTTATGCGCATTTCTTTGGGTTACCCCGATGCACAAGCCGAACGAAAAATGCTACTCGGAGAAGCTGGAAGATCACAGTTAGCAAGCTTTCAAGCCATCACATCATGGCAAGATATTGCACAGGCACGGCAAGCGGTTCATGCCATACCTAGCAGCGATGCACTGATGGATTATGTGTTGAAATTATTGGCTGAAAGCCGTAGCGGCAAATGGCTAATACAAGGTGTTTCACCGCGTGCTGGACATGATTTACTCATCGCTGCCAAAGCCCATGCTTGGCTGAATGGGCAGGATTATGTCAGTGCTGCAGATGTGCAGACTGTTTGGCTACCATGCTTGAGCCACCGTGTTGTAGCGGCTGGCAATATTGAAGCTGCCATGCAAAGTCTTTTAGAACAGGTGGCTGTACCTGCCTAATGGCTTATGATCCTTCTGATTTAAGGCTACCACCTTGGCTTTTACGCCTGCTCGATGGACTGGTTGCCATGCGCATTCCCATTGGTCGCGTTTGGCATATTGGTATGACCCGAGCTGGGGCATTGATGTTTTTCTCGCTATTTGGACTTTGGGCAGCAGCACTCTATTCTGGCAATAATCTCTTATATTTATGCGGTGCGATGCTTTCTGCGATTGCCATTGCCGCACTATGGCAGGGCATACAAGCATTACGCCATTGCCCTAAATTCGGTGAATGTTTGCCTGATTATATACAGCATGGCGAAACATTTATTTTGCGCCAGAATATCGAATATACACAAAAAACATCGGCATTGGTGCATATTACATGGGCAGATACAGCAATACAGTTACATGCTCGTTTAAGTGCCGAGACATCATTACTCACGGGGCAACTCACCCCCAATAAACGCCAATATCGCAAGCTAAAAAAACAGTATTTAAAAACATCTGCACCCTTGGGATTATGGGAGCTGACATACCAACGCCAAGATCCTGTATTATGGATTGTATTGCCCAAACCTGTCGCATGGTCTGCATCGCAACATAAACCACAAACCATAGGGCAAGATCAACCCAACCCACGGCTGGAAGGTGATGAATACCATGATTTACGTGCTTATGCTGTGGGAGACTCACCTTCACGCATCCATTGGCGCAAATCCACACTTGAACCAGCCTCATGGCGCATCAAACATTTTTCACGATATGAGCAGCAGGCTGAAGAAGCACATTTGTGTGTCGATTTGCGATTACCCAAGCAGCTTGCCAATAAGCATGAAAGCCTTGCTGAATTTGAAGCTTTACTTGGGAAAACTTGGCATTGGCTTCAAGTTCAAGCTTTAAACAAACAAAATGTACCTACAGCCATTCATCTAACTATTGGTCAACAAGACTTTGATTGTTCCAAACCGCAAGAGTTGCAAGACGCGATTCATGCCATTGCTGCCGCCAAACCTGAACAAACACCTCCCAAACAGTTTTTATCCAAAGAAAGTGCCTACACCTTACTTTCTTTGCTTGAGCCAACATGAATCAGGCTATGTCATCATCCGCAGCCAATGCCGAACGTCTGACCCTTGGTGTATTAATTTCAGGCGTTGCCGCTTTGGCTTTATCTGATTTTGTTAGCCCGTTGTATTGGAGCCTACCAAGCATCGCAGCTCTCATACGCTGGCATATAGGCACACGCTTTTCTTTAAGTGAAATGCAAGCCAGTTTTATTGGCTGGTTCGGCTTTTTATGGGTCGGGCTTGAACTTATTTTAGGGCGCGCATGGGTTGTTGCATTTACAGATTTTCTGCTTATTCTTGCTCTGGCGGTCATCGTTGAAGCCGCTACACCACGCAATCATTTGCATCGCATGCTTACGGGCCTATTTTTAATGCTTGCAGGTGCGGTGCTCACTGACTCCGTGCTTTATGCTATTCCGTTGCTGGCATTGATGTGGTTCACATGGCGCTCGGCGATTTGCCTGTATGGATTGCAGCAACCTGGTGGTGATTTACCCATTCACACAATCTCCTACGACCTACGAAGCACACTGGTGATGTTGCTCATAGCATTATTAATGTTTATCGCATTGCCTCGCTTTGATGTGCAAAGTAAATTACAACCTACCCAGCCACGCAAAGCAACCACAGGCTTTTCGGATCGTGTGCAGTTGGGTGATTTTGCCCGCGAGCTTGATGCCACGGTGGTATTACGTGCTGAGCCCATCGATAGCAATATAGATAAGTTTCAAAGGCAAACACTTGGTCGCTATTGGCGCGGTGTAACATTAAGCCAGTATGCCAATCACGGTTGGCAACAACGCCCGCATAAAACAATCAAAACATGGGCAGCCACAAAAAACATCACCTTCGCCAGAGCACCTGATTCAGGTTACGCCATCGCCGTCTTTCGTGAAGCATCTGATCACCCATATATACTGCTGCCTGATGGTGTAAGCAGCATTGAAAACGATAATCATCAGGTCAAGCTTGATGATTTGGGACAGCTTCGTTTTAGCAAAGCTCCAACGCGTCGTTTACGTCTGATTATGAAAATTGATGCACTATCAAATGCACCTATTTTCCATCCCACAGAGAGCTATTTATCCGAACAAATGCCTATACCTTCCGAATCTGATACGAGCTCGATTCCCAAGGCTTTAAAAGTTTGGGTCAAAAAGGCAACATCAACAAGCAGCACCGCTAGCCAATCCTTGAATATACTTATGCAAGAATTGCAAAGCTGGACCTATGATTTACATGCTCCCATTGATGCACAACAACCTTTGGCATCGTTTCTAAAAAGCAAACGCGGGCATTGCGAATTATATGCCACCACACTGGCACTTGCTGCCAGAGAGTTGGGCATGCCATCACGGATCATTAACGGTTATTATGGTGGCGAATGGAATGACATGGGGCACTTTCTAGTGCTAAGACAGCAGCATGCCCACAGCTGGGTCGAAGTCTGGCAACACGGGCAATGGCAGCGCATGGATCCGACCCCTGCATCACGCTGGCAATTGTCTGCCGTGCAATTTCCAGCCTTCGATGCGGTCTGGGAGACTATCAAGCTGAGTTGGTATCGCTATATATTGGAATTTCAAGACAACGATCGCGAGCAATTATTACAACAGCTCATTGCGGGGTTAAAAAAAATCGCTGCTTGGGCATTTTTTAGCATATTTATCATCTTTTTGAGCATACGATTGCGCAAACAACTGCGCCCAATCACATGGTTTAGTCGCACCCCAATCATACAGCAACGCATCTGGGATAAATGGCTGAAAAAGCATCACATCATTCGTCACCCATCCATGCCTTTGCGGCAGCTGCCAATTCCCGATCATATTGATGCTGACATGTGGCATAAACTCATTAAAGATTGGGAGAAACAGGCTTATGGAGCAAGCAGTCCATGGACAACTTCGCAATTAAAGCGTCATCTGCGTGCGCTTTCCACATCACGCTGTTAAGATGTCCGAAATTATTTTTATATGCTTTAGGGTAGGAGTTACAAATCATGGGGATTCTGGAAGGTAAAAAAGGTTTAATTCTTGGTCTAGCCAACGATAAATCCATCGCTTGGGGTGTGGCACAAGCTTGCAGACGTGAAGGTGCAGAGCTTGGTTTCAATTACCTCGGCGAACAACTGGAAAAGCGCGTACGACCTCTTGCTGAGAAAGTCGATGCAAGCTTTATTGAATCTTTGGATGTTAGCGATGATGCACAGTTAGATGCTTTCTTTGCCAAGGTTAAAGAGCAATGGGGCGAGATTGATTTTATTGTACACTCCATTGCCTTTGCCAACAAAGATGCTTTGCGCAACCCGTTTTCTCATGCTACACGCGCTGATTTCCAACTTGCTTTGGATATTTCAGCCTATTCATTTATTGCCTGCGCTCAACGTGCTGCACCATTGATGAAAGAAGGTGGCAGCATGGTCACCATGACTTACCTAGGTGCTGAACGCGCCGTGCCTGGTTATGGCATGATGGGTGTTGCGAAAGCAGCACTTGAAGCTTCAACACGTTATTTAGCACAAGATTTGGGTACCCAAGGCATTCGTGTTAACGCGCTATCCGCAGGGCCTATCCGCACTCTGGCAGCATCTGCTGTGGGTGATTTCCGCAAGCTCATGGAAAAAAGTGCACGTGGCTCCATGTTGGGTCGCAACGTTTCACAAGGTGAGGTCGGCAATACTACCGCCTATTTGCTTTCAGACTTGGCTTCTGGCGTATCTGGCGAAGTGCATTATGTTGATGCCGGCTTCCATATTGGTGCTGGCGATCCTGGTATCGAATAAGATTTTCTTTTATGTCAGGCTCTAATTTCGGCGATATTTTTCGTATTTCAACTGCAGGTGAATCTCACGGTGCGGCACTGGTCGCCATTGTTGATGGTTGTCCTGCTGGCATCAAATTATCTGAGTCCGATATACAACCAGACTTAGACCGCCGCAAACCAGGACAGTCCAAATATACCACGCAGCGCCGTGAAGCCGATGAAGTTGAGATTCTTTCAGGCGTATTTGAAGGTATCACCACAGGTTGTCCTATTGCCTTACTGATTCGTAATACCGATCAGCGCAGCAAAGATTATTCGGACATCAAAGATAAGTTTCGACCTGGCCATGCTGATTTCACCTATTTTGAGAAGTATGGGCGACGAGATTATCGCGGTGGCGGACGTTCATCAGCACGTGAGACTGCTGTTCGTGTTGCTGCTGGCGCGGTTGCCAAGCAGTTACTAAAGACCGTTGGCATCAATATTATCGGCTGGGTAGATCAAATTGGTCCTCATAAAGCTGATCCAAGTAAGTTTGATACTGATGAAATTACCAACAATCCATTTTTCTGCCCTGATGCACAAGCCGCTGCAAATATGGCTGAATTTATGGATGCTCTGCGAAAAAAGGGCGACTCCATTGGCGCATCTGTCACTGTTCAAGCCCATGGCATGCTTCCAGGCTTGGGCGAACCCATCTTTGACCGCTTGGATGCTGATATTGCCAAGTCGATGATGTCGATTCCAGCCGTGAAAGGTGTTGAAATTGGAGATGGCTTTGCGTGTGTTGAAGCCAAAGGTTCAGAGTTTGGCGATGCTATTCGCCAGTCGGGCTTTCAAAGCAACCATGCAGGTGGTATTTTGGGAGGTATTTCCAATGGAGATACTATTCATGCTCGCATGGCACTCAAACCGACCTCTTCTATTTTAACACCACGTCCGACCATTGATATTCATGGTAAAGACACTGAAGTTATCACCAAAGGTCGCCATGATCCATGTGTTGGCATCCGCGCTGTGCCCATTGCTGAAGCGATGTTGGCATTGGTTTTAGCTGATCATTTGTTGCGCCACCGTTCTAGCAAAGTTTAAGCTAAATACGCTTAGGGCACCTCGAAAAACCTCGCACGAGTTAAACGACGTTGATTTTCGCTCATAGCAAGGCACAAAAAATGAGTCATGGCATCGCTATTGTCCATTTTATTCAACGCGGCTAGGGGTGAAAAGCACAAGTTTGGCGAAGTACCGAGGTTTTTCGAGGTACCCCTTAGTTTAATCGGATATGCGGCTTATATTGCGGAGCTGGTGTCGCGGATGGCTCTTGGGCAGACGGCTCACTTGTCGCTCCATCATCAAAAGAAGGTTCATCATCAAAGGAATCATCACCCCAATCGTCTTCACCACCAGCCGAATTACTCACCGGTGGGTTACCATCATAGAGCTTATACTCTCGACTCTGTCGCCATGCCTCTCGCGTAAACAAATAAGGATCTAAAGCTAATTCATCCCGCATATCTGAGGCTTCCATCAAACGCGAACGTTTATCAATATATTTTAATACCGTGATAGGAATCGTAAATTGTGGAGCTACGACAAATGCTACCCAAAACAAGGGGTCTGTCGCTGTTTCAGTGATAAAACCTGGTGTATTGCGTACCGAGTTAGGCCCAAGGAATGGATATACAATATATGCGCCTTGATCAGCACCCCATACGCCCAAGGTTTGACCAAAATCTTCATCGTGTTTTTCCAAGCCCATAGAACTCGCGACATCGGCTAAGCCTGCAACACCAATCGTAGAGTTAATAATAAAACGAGCAAAATCCTCAAAGCCTTGCTGCCCCTTACCCTGTAAAAAATCATTCAAAACTGTATTCAGATATGTTGCATTATCATAGAAATTTGAAACCATACCGCGTACATTTTTGCTGGTTACCGCTTGATAACCTTTTGCAATCGGCTTTAAACTTATTTTATCCACAGTCGTATTAAATGATTCTGTACCACGGTTAACTTTAACCAATGGATCATAATCATTTTGCACTGTGGCACAGCTAGGCAATAAACCCAGCAATAATATGACAAACAAATACCGACTCATAGCTGCAAGTATTAAATACCACTTGCGATTGAGCAAGCTTATAAATAAGAAAATTTTACTAGCCCTTGTATTTTACATGCATAAGCCCCATAACTAACCCCATGCTAATCAAAACTATCTTCTTTTTATTCATTGCTGTGCCTCTGCTTGAGCTTTATGTGCTTATTGAAGTTGGCTCGGGGATTGGTGGTATTGCTACCATCGCCCTTTGTTTATTCACTGCCGCCTTAGGTGGCATTCTTATTCGCATTCAAGGCATTCGCACACTACTTTCTGCACAGCAACAAATGGCTCAAGAGGGCACATTGCCTGCAACACATGCCTTACATGGCATACTTCTGGTCATTGCAGGGCTATTATTATTCTTGCCAGGCTTGATTACAGACAGCCTAGGTTTTTTATTACTTATTCCATCAATCCGAGAATTACTTATGAAAAGAATTGCCCAATTCCCCACCAGCCCCACCAAAGAAGTTGTGCTTGAAGCTGAAATTATTGAGGAAAAGCCAAAAATAAGGCATTGACGCAACGCCCCATCCCCTACACTGTATCGACTTACACATACCAAGGAGCACAAGTTTATGAACACATCAACATTCACTGCTTCATCCGCTAATTTGGCCGATGACCGTATTAATTTTTTAGGCAGAACATACGGCATGCTTGCCCTCTGCATTGCCGCAGGTAGTGCGGGAGCTTATTTCTCTATGGGCTTGGCTTTTCCACAAGAGCACCCATGGATAATGTTGGGCTTGATGATGGGAGGTATTTTTGGCGTGCAAGCTGTCCGCCATACTTCAGGGCTAAACTTTGCTGCACTGTTGGGTTTTGGTGTTATTACTGGTTTGGCAATTTCGCCATTGGTCGGTTTTGTCGCCGCAAAATCTGAGATGTTGGTTGCTCAAGCGTTTTTAACTACTGCCGCAGCATTTGTTGGTTTGACCGCTTATGTGTTTATTTCTCGTAAAGACTTTTCATTCCTTAAAGGTTTTGTTTGGACAGGTTTGATTGCCATGATTGTACTCGGTCTATCTAATTATTTCTTTTTTGAATCAAGCACGCTACAACTGGCGATGAGTGGTATGGGTGTATTATTGTTCTCAGCCTTTATTCTTTATGACACATCAACAATTTTGCGTGATTATCCTAGCAATGAGTATATCGCCGCAGCTTTAACGCTTTATTTGGATGTTTTCTTATTATTCCAAAATCTACTTATGATGTTTGGTATGCTCGGTGGTGATGACTAGCGTTTAAGCACATATAACGAATACAAAAGGCGGCTTATCTTCATAGGTAGTCGCCTTTTTTTGCTATAGTGATTCAAGTTTAGATTTACCGTCATGCTCGAATTCTCTTATCGAGCATCCACTTACGATTCAAATCAGAAAGACGATGGATTCCCGCCTTCGCGGGAATGACGAGCGATCATTCAATTCATGATCCATATAATTTAATATCAAACGATGCTATCAGCGATTCAATTTCGCTATTGGCAACATCTTCAGCAATAAAGCCCTCTCCAATGCTCTTGAGCAACACATAACGAATACGGCTTCCGATATTCTTTTTGTCATGTCCCATAGCATCCAGCCATTCAGCCGCTGCAAATTTTGGCGGCTCAACAGGCAACTCTAATGCCGTCAAAGCCTTTACCATCGCAGCTTCTGTACCATCTGGGGCATCACCACGCATTTCCGATAATCTTGCTGCCATACGCATACCAATCGCCACACCTTCCCCGTGTAAATAAGCAGTATAATGCGTCATCGCCTCAATTGCA
This sequence comes from Mariprofundaceae bacterium, assembly GCA_027018935.1. Taxonomy (GTDB): domain Bacteria; phylum Pseudomonadota; class Zetaproteobacteria; order Mariprofundales; family Mariprofundaceae. The sequence goes on along the minus strand of JALUXZ010000140.1, from coordinate 1,437 downwards.
TGCCCAAAAGTATGCCCTAGATTCAATAGTGCACGTGCCCCTTGCTCCGTCTCATCCTGCATCACAATTTCCGCTTTATAACGACAAGATTCAACAATCACTTTGTTAATCGCATCCTCATCCAAACGTAACAAAGCTTTTGATTGCTGCTCAACAAAATCAAAAAAAGATTTATCCCAAATCGCGCCATATTTAATCACTTCCGCCAGCCCTGCGCGCAACTGCTTAGGCTCAAGTGTTTGCAAAACATCTGAATCTATCCACACCAGACGCGGCTGGTAAAATGCACCAATCATATTTTTACCATGCGGATGACTCACTGCGGTTTTTCCACCCACACTAGAATCCACCTGTGCCAATAATGTTGTCGGAACTTGTACAAAGGGAATGCCACGGCGGTAGCATGATGCTGCAAAACCAGTCATATCACCCACCACACCACCACCCAAGGCTATGATTGGTTCGTTGCGAGATAGACGCGAGTGCATCAAAGCATCCATAATCTCTGACCATGTACTGACTGTTTTAAAATGTTCACCATCAGGAAGGATATGTTTAAAGACCTGCCACCCCACAGCAGCAAGGCTTTGATCCACTACATCTAAGTACAACGGTGCAACAATATCATTGCTCACCAGCATACAGCGTTCAGCATTCGGAAATAGCTTGCGAATCGCATCACCAATATTTTTTAAACAACCCGCCTGCAAATGAATATCGTAGGAACGCTCACCCAGTGCTACGCGATAAATATCAGCCTGATTCATAATTCTTCCTTTCTAACACACTTCACTAATAATAAAGAAATTCACTTCTTCACAAATGCAATAATCGCATCCACAGCCTGTGCCGCACTCATTAACGAAGTGTCCACACGAAAGTCTGCACTCATCTCATAATATTTTCGCCGCTGGTTGTCTAACTCTTTGGCTTTCACCAACACATCAACACCATTTAACAAAGGACGATTTTTATCACCCGCAATACGTTTTGCCAGTGCTTCAGGTGGTGCATCAAGCCAAATCACATGACCCGCTTGTTTCATGCGCTCACGATTCGGAGCAGACATCACAACACCGCCACCTGTCGCCAGCACTTTATCCTTACTCTCTGCACATAATTGTTGTAACGACTCTGCTTCTAAAGCACGAAACACGCACTCACCATCTTCTTCAAAAATGCGGGGAATAAGCTTTCCTGCCTTTTCCACAATCACTTCATCCAAATCCACACACTGCAAACCCAAACGGGCGGCTAAAAGCCGCCCGATCGTTGATTTCCCAGCTCCCATAGAGCCAATAAGAATCACTGCCTAACGGCTTTCACTTGCCGTATTTAAAATTTTAGGCGTTACAAAAATTAATAGCTCAGAGCGGTTATCTATTTTAAGCTTCTTTTTAAACAAATGCCCAAGTATTGGAATTGATGATAATAGTG
>JALUXZ010000139.1 GCA_027018935.1 Mariprofundaceae bacterium | reverse complement strand
TAAGGGCAAAGATTTAAGCCGTGCGGAAGCGATTGCTTTAATGGTGAAATATCCACGCATGATTGAGCGTCCTGTTGTTGTGAATGGTGATAAGGCAGCGGTTGGCCGCCCACCTGAATCTGTTTTAGCAATTTTGTAAGTCTTTTAAAAAGGAAATAATATGAAAGTTTTAGTGGTTGGTGGCGGTGGTCGCGAGCATGCATTGTGTTGGAAATTAAAACGCTCGGCATCGGTATCCGAAGTAGTGTGTGCACCGGGTAACCCTGGTATTGCCAAGGATGCGCGTTGTGTGAATGTTGGCGCAGAAGATGTTGATGGTTTGATGGCATTGGCGCGAGACGAGCAGCCTCGTTTGGTGGTGATTGGCCCTGAAGTGGTTTTGGTCAAAGGTTTGGCAAATAAACTTCGTGCCGAAGGTTTTGCAGTCTATGGTCCAGATGCTGCTGCGGCAGAGTTGGAAGGCAGTAAATCATTCTCCAAAGCATTAATGGATGAAGCAGGTGTGCCGACTGCAAAATTTGAAACCCATACCGATGCGGATAAGGCGGAAGCCTTGATTCGCGAATGGGGCGCACCGATTGTGGTCAAAGCCTCCGGTTTGGCTGCGGGTAAAGGCGTTATTGTGGCACAAAGCGTGGATGAAGCGGTGGATGCGGCGCGTGATATGCTTTCGGGCAATTCATTTGGTGATGCAGGTTCGCAGGTGGTGATTGAGGAGTTTTTGGAAGGGGAAGAAGCATCATGTTTGTTTTTGGTATCGGGTGATACGATTCTTCCGCTTGCTTCTTCACAAGATCATAAGGCCCTGCTTGATGGTGATTTAGGGCCGAATACAGGTGGTATGGGTGCTTATTCTCCTGCACCATGTGTTACGCCAACGATTGAGCAGGAAGTATTGGAAACCATTGCTCGTCCCACGATTGCCGCTCTTAAAGCCCGTGGTGCAGAGTTTATCGGCACACTGTATGCAGGCGTGATGCTGACCAAGAATGGTTTGAAAACATTAGAATTTAATGTGCGCTTTGGCGATCCAGAATGTCAGCCTTTGATGTCTCGTTTAAAATCCGATTTGGGTGAAGTTTTGCTGGCAGCAGCAGAAAAACGCTTGGATGGTGTGGCATTGGAATGGGACGAGCGCAAAGCTCTATGTGTCGTTGTGGTATCTGATGGCTATCCAGCCAGCTTTGAAAAAGGGCAGGCGATTGGTGGGCTTGATGCTGTGGAAGAAGCTGGCGCAACCGTTTTCCATGCAGGCACAGCTGAAAAAGATGGTGTGATTGTCAATAGTGGCGGGCGTGTTTTGGGTGTAACGGCATTAGCAGAGAGTGTTGCAGAAGCACAAGTATCTGTTTACACGACTTTGGAAAAGCTTGATTGGCAGGGCGGTTTTTATCGTAAAGATATTGGCTATCGTGCCGTTCAACGTGAGGAGAGCTAAATGGAAGCGATCAACGTATTAATTTTGATGGGTAGCAAATCAGATCGCCCAGTCATGCAAAAAACAGAAGCGGTACTGGAAGAGTTTGGTGTAGCTTATAAAACCATGATTCGCTCGGCTCATCGTACACCTGAAGCAACCGTACAGGCTATTGTCGATGCTGAAGAAGCAGGCTGTCAGGTGTTTATTTGTGCGGCAGGTATGGCAGCGCATTTGGCAGGTGTGGTTTGTTCGAAAACTGTGAAACCTGTGATTGGTGTGCCGATTTCATCGGGGCCATTGGAGGGCGAAGATGCATTGCTTTCAACAGTGATGATGCCACCAGGTTTGCCTGTGGCGACTGTGGGAATTAATGCGGCAAAAAATGCAGGTTTATTAGCAGTGCAAATGTTGGCGCAAAATGATGAACGATTGGTTGAGTTATTAAAAGCGGATCGTGCTGCCCAAGCTGAGGCGATTCTCGCTGAAGATTAACCGAAAACTAGCCACCTTACGTGTTGCAAAAGTATTGCGGAAGGGTGGGCTTCTGGCACACCAAACAGGGACAGTTGCGGGCATTGCCGCACACCCGCGTTGTCCTGTTGCGGTAAAGAAATTACAACGATTTAAGCAACGAAAGGGGCCATTTCTGCTGTTGGCAGATTCGGCATCTAGCGCATTGTCGCAAGCACGATATATCACACCTGCTTTGCGAAAATTGGCGAAAGAATCTTGGCCAGGAGCTGTGACCTTGGTGTTTGCTGCAAAACCTAATCATGCCAACGCTTGTTACCAAAAATGTACGATGGCGGTGCGTGTGGATAGCGATTTAGAAAGTCGCCGTTTGGCAAAGTTATGTGGTGGTTTGTTGTTATCAAGTAGTCTGAATCGATGTGGTAAACCTACAATGGAGCTGCAGCATAAGTTGTACTGGCGTTTTTCGACATGGCTTGATGCTCAATTAACAGATGAAAAAAGTGCTGTCTTCAATGCCACACCATCATGCATTTATCATATAAAACAATCGGGTGTTACGCGTCTGCGTTGAGTGAACCACCTGTGCGTTTAAATGGCTCTGGAATACTCACAGCACTAATAGGATCTTCATGGATGATAATTTCAGCATGTGGATAGCTCTCCATCAGTGCAGCTTCGACTTCATCAGAAATGCGGTGCGCTTCAATCAATGGAAGGGAATCATCCAACTCTAAATGTAATTGAATAAATACCGTAGAACCAGACTTTCGGGTTCGCAAATCATGCATACCATGGGCTTGTGGATGTTGGGATACAATCTTGCGAATGTGTTGGCGTTCATCATCGGATAATTCATGATCCATCAAATCATGCATGGCATGCTGAATGATTTCATAAGCACTGTATAAAATGTAGAATGCAATACCGACACCAAATACAGCATCAAAACCTTGCCAGCCATACACCGCAAGCACTAAGGCAAGAATAACACTGGCATTCATATATAAATCACTTTTGTAATGCAGCGCATCCGCAGCAATCGCCGTTGAGCCTGTTTTGCGTATGACATGCCGTTGCAGTGTTAATAGGCCCAATGTGAGAATAATGGAAAAAATCATTACAGCAATACCGATATTTGAACCTTCTATGGCTTGGGGATGAAAAAAGCGAGATGATGCTTCGAGCAATAGAAATAATGCCGAGCCTGTAATAAACATGGATTGCGCCAAGCCAGCCAGAGCTTCAGCTTTGCCATGTCCAAAGCGATGCTCATCATCGGCTGGCTCTAAAGCATGGCGCACTGCAAATAGTGTAATCAACGATGCAATCGCATCGAGGCACGAGTCCATCAAGGTTGCCAGCAAACTTACTGAGTCTGTCCAAACCCATGCTACCAACTTGGCAGCAATCAATACAGCTGCCACAGATGTTGAAGCATAGGTCGCGATTTTCATCCACCGCGCCCGTTCTTTAGAGGATAAATGTTGAGAAGGTGTATTTGATTCTGTGCTTGACGTACTCATGGCGCTATTGTGGCTGGCTTTGCGTGGACAATAAAGCCCAAATACATAAAACCTTTGTATGTGGGTTTGTTCAGTTGCATCATAGCCTCATGCGCTACTTGGAATCACCACACTTTAATATTCGCCCTGATTCGGCGGATATTGATTTGATTGTGTTGCATGCAATAAGCTTGCCTGACGGTGAATTTTCCATGACATATGTGGAACAATTATTCACAGGTGAATTGAATATAACGGCACATGCCAGCTTTTCCGATTTAAAGGGTGTGCGAGTCTCAGCGCATTTTGTGGTGGATAGAGATGGGGAAATTACGCAATTTGTGCGTTGCGCTGATAGAGCATGGCATGCTGGCGAATCAATATGGGAAAATCGCACCAATTGTAATGATTATGCCATTGGCATTGAAATGATTGGCGATGAAACGCGACCATTCACTCAAGCCCAATATATAGAGACGGCACGATTGTGCCGTGTATTGATGCAGGTGTACCCAAAGATAACGCAAAATCGAATCGTGGGGCATCAAGATATTGCGCCTGATCGCAAGTGGGATCCAGGCAAACAATGGCATTGGGCGAAATTTAAGCGTTCATTATCGCATATTCAGAAATTGGATATGGCGATTCGATGAATGATGTTGGGGTGATATGGTGAACGAAGAATCTATGCTGCGGTTATCTATATTTTTTGGTGTGTTGGTGTTGATGGCGATTTGGCAGGCGTTATCCCCAAGAAAAGTATTAATCCAAGGCTACAAACGCTGGCCTGCCAATTTGGGTTTAATCGTGATTGATTCGCTGGTGGCGCGGGTATTGTTGCCCGCAGGTGCAGTGGGCGCTGCGATGTGGGCAGAGCAACATGGTGTGGGTGTATTGCCTGCTTTGGGATTCTCCGATGTAGTCACGATTATGTTGGCTGTGATTGTATTGGATTTAATCATTTATCTACAGCATGTGCTTTTTCATGCCGCGCCCATGCTTTGGCGATTGCATCAGGTGCATCATGCCGATAGGGATATTGATGTGACCACTGGGCTGCGCTTTCATCCCATTGAAATTGTGATTTCCATGTTGATTAAAATCACGGCGGTGGCGGCTTTGGGAGTGCCTGTATTGGCGGTGGTGATATTTGAGATTATTTTAAATGCCATGGCGATGTTTAACCATAGCAATATTCGCTTGCCTAAAATGTTGGATAGCGTGGTGCGTTTATTATTGGTTACCCCCGATGTTCATAGGGTACATCATTCGATGATTGTGCGCGAAACCAATAGCAATTATGGCTTTAATTTATCGCTTTGGGATAGACTGTTTGGCACATATCGCGCCCAGCCTGAAAAAGGGCATGATGGCGTGACCATCGGCTTGCCTGAATATCAGGATAAACCCACCCACCGATTGGGCTGGATGCTAAAGCTGCCGTTTAAGTGATTGATTAACGACCAGCATGGGCTGAAGAGAGCGCTAACGAATGGAAGTTTCTCTCGATGCTCTTGTTCGATTCTCTTTGCAAGTTATTTTCCTTTTCAGCAATAAGACCATTCACGAACATTACTACTACTATTATTATGAAAAATGCCATCCAAGATCCTAATTCACTGAAATTACAAAGCCCTTTATTGTTATTTTTTCATAGCTCATAAGAATCTAACAACCCCAATATAGGGAATAATTGTCCTGTATATTCATAGGCTGATGGTGGAACACATTGTTTTATCTGTCAAACCACTAAATCTGCTAATAACGCATAGCGGGCATTACCCTAAAAGAATTCGTGTGCCAGTAATTTAATTTCACCCTCTCTCTTTGAAGGGAGAGGGCAGGGTGAGGGTTGATAAGAATAAGCTGTCTAATCTTCAAGTATGAACACCCCTCATCCCAACCTTCTCCCCTCAAGGGTAGAAGGAGCTTGTGTGATGACTTAGAAAATGGAATGCCACACACGCAGGATATAAATACACTCACCCTCAAGCACATAGCGTAATACATAAGCACCTGAACCAAACTAAATAAATAGCTCGTGCCTGCCACTGCCATCATCCACGGCAACGATTGGGCCATGCCTGCAAGCTTTGAGGGCCTTGCCGAATAAGTTCAGCAGCCTTTTGTGCCGCAGCGGGATTGACGCTTTTTAGATAATCAAAAAGGCGTTTTTGATCCAGTATCGCTTCTCGGTGCCAGACTATTTTACAGGGCATGGCAATTCATCATCCGTGCCAATAGATTTTAGCCATGCATCGACGCTTGTGTGTTCAATGCCATTTCCTGCCCGACAAGCTTCCAAGTGCTGCATATCTTCATCAAGCTCTGCTATAGCTTTGTTATTGTTTATGGCAAAAGGAAGCGTGCCTGTTTGTTCTATTTGATGATAAAGCAGATTAATCGCTTCAGATGGATTGACCCCAAGATTTTCAAGAATGGCTTCTGCATGTTGTTTTAACTCAGGCTCTATACGCGCTCTTACCATTGCTGTTTTCGCCATACCAACACCTCATATTTTTTGTAATCGTGTCACATGGGCGATTTTTTAGCAAGAGAGATAGGGGCTGTTTATATGATTAAACCTAGGGAGGTGCTGATTAACTCTGGATGAGTGGATATGCGATTCAAAATTTTCAACCCCAAGGCGGCAAGCGCAAGTAATAGCAGCGCTATTGTTAAGTTTGCCAACGCCGGCGTTGGTAATTTTTGGCGCATTTTCCTTGCGTGAGCAACATGATAAACCAAATTATTGAGCTGCGCAGAAGCCCTGAACATCCCGCTTGAATATTGAGTTTATGCCTTACAGTGCCTTAAGAAGTTTTTGATGAATGCCATCAAAACCACCATTGGATAAAATAAGCACATCATCACCCACTTGCGCATGTTTTGATACTTCTTGAAGAATGCCCTTCACATCTGAAATAACCTGCGCATGAACACCAATGTTTTTACAGACTAAATCCGTATCAAGCAACTCATTTGATGCAAGATTTCGATCTGATGCAGGCGTAAATATCACTCTATCGGCATCTTCAAAACATTGTGGCAAACGCTCTTGATGAATACGGCTGCGCATGGTGTTGGAGCGCGGCTCAACAATCACCCATAATTTACCAGCTTTGCGCATGGCATGTTTTGCAGCCGAAACCATGCCTTTAATGGCTGTGGGATGATGTGCAAAATCATCAAAGACCCGTATGCCCCGTGCTTCACCCACCAAAGACATGCGGCGGCGAATACCTGCAAAACTTTCAAAGGCTTGTTGAATCATTACTGGCGAAATTCCTAGCACTGTTGCAGCTGCAGCAACGGCACAGGCATTGGAAACATGATGCACGCCAATCATACCCCAAGTGCATGTAATAACTTTCTTAGCCTTATAATATAGGATAAATTTTGAGCCGTCTTTTTCAAGGCATTGCCACTGCCATTCGGCCGTTGCATGACCATATTCCGCAAAGCTTATCACAGATGTCCAGCAACCTTGCTTCAACACATCTGGAAGCTCTTTATCATCGGCATTGACGATGATATTACCATTATTTGGAACGGTGCGTAAAAGGTGTGCAAATTGCAATTTAATAGCATCCAAATCAGGGAAAATATCGGCATGATCGTATTCTAAATTGTTTAAAATGAGCGTTTTTGCATGATAATGAAGAAATTTTGAACGTTTATCAAAAAAGGCAGTGTCATATTCATCACCTTCAAGGACAAACGGAGCACCTTCACCCAGCCTTGCTCCAGCCTCAAAATTCTCAGGTATACCGCCAATCAAAAAGCCTGGTGATTGCTCCGCAATATCCAACACATGCGCCATAATTGATGAGGTTGTGGTCTTGCCATGTGTACCTGCCACGACCACGGCATGCCGATTTGGCAAAATATGATTACCGACAAATTCAGGTCCTGAGCAATAAGCCAAACCTTGCGAAAGAATTGTTTCAACTTCTACATTACCACGGCTCATGGCATTGCCAATCACGCATAAATCAGGCTTTGGCTGAAGATTTCCTACATCAAAAGCGGCAATTTCAATGCCTAGGTCAGCCAAATAATCAGACATCGGCGGATAAACGCCCACATCCGAGCCTGAAACATGCCAGCCTTTTTCTTTGGCAAGCCCTGCAATCGCTGCCATGGCTGTGCCACAAATTCCAAGAATATGAAGGTGTTTTAAGTTGTTATGCATGTGTGTATTAAACCATTGTTATAGGGATAGGCAAAGCATGAGATGAATTTAACTTTGTCTAAGCGAATCTTTGTGGTGTGATTCGACCATGACAATCCATACGCTTCCTCATATCACTACTGAAACATCTGCCAATCCTACCGCGAGTATTATATGGCTGCATGGTCTTGGCGCAGATGGACATGATTTTGAGGCGATTGTTGCTGAATTGGGCTTACCTGATGACTTGGCTGTACGCTTTATTTTTCCACATGCCCCAGCCATGCCAGTATCCATCAACGGCGGTTATATCATGCCAGCATGGTATGATATTAAACAACAAGACTTTGGCATCGAGCATGATGCCGATGGTGTGCATGCATCGGCGGTAAGCATTCAGATGCTTATTGATCAGGAAATCATGCATGGTATTCCTGCTAATCGCATTATTCTTGCTGGTTTTTCACAGGGTGCGGCGATGGCATTATATTCAGGCTTGAGACAAGCTGAGCCTTTGGCTGGTATCATGGCTTTATCGGGTTATGTGTTGTTACCTGACGAGTTTGCTTCCATAAACTCTAACAATCTTCAAACACCTATTTTTATGGCACACGGTGTGCATGACCCTGTTGTTCTTTTTGAATGGGGTGAAGCTTCCTATCGAAAACTACAAGAAAATGGTTGCCCTGTAGATTGGCATACTTATCCCATGCAACACTCACTTTGTGACACGGAAATAAATGATATTGGAAAATGGATTACGAAGAGACTCCTTAGGAGGTGCTGATTAACTCTGCTAACGCAGGCGTTGGCGATTTTGGGCGTATAGACATCATTCATTGAGTTAACCAGCACCTCTCTTAATAAACTGGCATAAATTTTGCTGAAAGAGATGCTACTGAGTAGTGACTGAGGTGCATCAATGAACGAATTTTCAAACAATCAGGAGCGTCGCCAACATGCGCGTAAAGAAGTTTCTTTTAAAATTGAAATTCAGCGAATGAGTGATGACACACGCGAGCAAGTTGATTTACTCGATATTTCCGATGGCGGTATGCGCTTTAAAGTTGCAGACATCACGAATTATAGCCTAAAACAAGAGCTGCGCGTTAGTGTGCCACAGTTTGTCGGAGGCGAAGTCAGCATGCAACACATGCACGCTACTGTATTATGGTTGTATAAAGCCGATGCGAGTAATACATGTGCATCCGTTGGCGTAAGACTACGCCAACTTTAGCACAATAATACTTACACTATAGGGCACCTCGAAAAACCTCGGTACTTCGCCAAACTTGTGCTTTTCACCCCTAGCTGCGTTGAATAAAATGGACAATAGCGATGCTATGACTCATTTTATTGCGCCTTGCTATGAGCGAAAATCAACGTCGTTTAACTCGTGCGAGGTTTTTCGAGGTGCCCTATACCCCTGAATATTGGGCATGCACCTCACGGGCATGCATGTTTGGCAATTTATTAAGTGCTGCAATCAAAGCTTTTGCAGATGCCACAACAATATCGGTGTCAGAGCCTTGCCCATTCACAATCAAATCTTCATTTTGTAACCTGACTGTAACTTCACCCTGCGCATCTGTGCCCGCAGTGATGGCATTTACCGAATAAAGCAACAAATTACCCTTAGGCTCAACCAATGATTTAATCGCTTTAAATGCAGCATCTACAGGACCATCACCTTCAGCTGTTGCCTTCAAAATTTCGCCTTCAATATCCAATTCAACGGCCGCAACAGGTGAATCACTGGTGCCCGATGCGGCATGCAAACTCACCAATTTCACACGCTCCATATCCACTTCCGAATCATCCGATAAAATTGTCATCAAATCTTCATCGAAAATATCTTTTTTCTTGTCTGCCAAGTTTTTAAACCGTTCAAACACAGCATTCAAATCATCGCCATCCAATTCAGTGCCCAAATCAGCATAGCGCGCTTTCAACGCTGCACGACCTGAATGTTTGCCCAAAACCATGCGATTGGTGTTCCAGCCAACCGATTCTGGGGTAATAATTTCATAGGTTTGCTTATGCTTTAACACGCCATCTTGATGAATACCTGATTCGTGGGCAAACGCATTCGCGCCAACAATCGATTTATTGGCTTGCACAGGCATACCTGTAATCTGACTGACCATTTTGGAAGTTGGCACAATTTTCGTCGTATCAATACCCGTTTCAATATCATAATAATCATTGCGGGTTTTCAATGTCATCACCACTTCTTCCAAAGCAGCATTACCAGCCCGCTCACCCAAACCGTTGATGGTACATTCGACCTGCCGTGCTCCGCCTTCCACAGCTGCCAATGAATTGGCAACTGCCAAGCCCAAATCATTGTGGCAATGCACAGAGAAAATCGCTTGATCCGAGTTAGGAACTCGCTCAATCAATGTTTTAACACGGTTACCAAACTCAAACGGGGTCATATAACCCACCGTATCTGGAATATTAATCACCCGCGCACCTGCTTTAATCGTTGCTTCAACAATACGACACAAGAAATCAATGTCCGAGCGCCCAGCATCTTCGGCAGAAAACTCGACTTCTGGAGCCAACGAACGGGCTTGGGTCACTGCTTCAATAGCACGTTGCACCACCTGATCAGGGCTCATACGTAATTTGGCTTCCATATGAATCGGACTGGTGGCAATAAATGTGTGAATCCGAGCACGATCACCCGCAGGTTTTACCGCTTCACCAGCCCGTTCAATATCTTTGGGGTGGGCGCGTGCCAAGCCTGCAATACATGCACCCTGCACTTCAGATGCAATGCGATGCACCGCTTCAAAATCGCCCGGTGATGCAATCGGAAAGCCCGCTTCAATAATATCCACGCCCAATGCCGCTAAACCGTGCGCTACACGTAGTTTTTCTTCGATATTCATGGAGCAGCCCGGTGATTGTTCACCATCTCGCAATGTGGTATCAAAAATATATAAACGGTCAGACATATCGTTCTCCTAACATAAAAAAAGCCACGGGGATTAACCGTGGCTCGTAACTAAAATGACTAAATAAATGGTATATTCAGTCCGTACACGAGCCAGCACAACGCAATAATAGCGCGTGGTTCCAAAAGAGTAGGTGTAAAGTAAAATGGCTCATGCGGCCGAGTATGAACATGTGAAGCGGGAAAGGTCAATCATTACTTGATTCTTGTTTACGTTTTCTAGCTCTGCGTCTGGCTAAACGATAATGCCGCGCTTTTCTATTTTGCCAAATGCTCAACATCGGACCGTGCAAAATATACGCCATAAACACCGCAAATAAGATGCGATACGGATCAACCATGACCAACACAATAGCAATCATCATAATCACAATCACGGTAAATGAACGTTTTTGGTTCAAATCAACATCTTTACCCGATATAAAACGTACGCCACTAACCATCAACCATGCCAAAAATGCAGCAATGATGCCCCAAAGCCAACTTACTGGCTCCAAACCACCCTCTTCATGAAACAATACAGCTGCGGCAATGAGCAGTGCTGTTGCAGGTGTCGGCAAACCTTGGAAATACTTTTTCTCCTGAATACCAATTTGAGTGTTAAATCGCGCCAAACGCAATGCCGAACATGCAGCAATAAGAAACGCTGCCAACCAACCCAATTTCCCCAAGGGTGTCAGTGCCCATAGATATATTAATACTGCGGGAGCAATACCGAATGATGTCATATCACATAAAGAATCGAGTTCTGCACCAAATGCAGTTTCAGCATTCAAAAGACGAGCAACACGACCATCGAGCATATCAAACACTGCAGCAGCAATAATCGCCCATGCTGCTAATTCATATTTACCCTGAATCGCCGCGATTAAGGCATAAAATCCAGCAAATAGACCCATAATGGTAAACAAGCTAGGCAAGATATAGATGCCACGACGCATGTTGAGTGTTTTGCTTACGCTTTTCATGATGCGTTTTTTGTCGATGTTGCCGTTTGTGTTGTCATAGGGCGCAGCCTACATATTTGAAGCAAAAGCCCCAAGTTTTTTGCAATATATATTGCAAAAAGAGCTTAATCACGGTGGTTTTTAAGTGTTGGTGGGATAACATCTCCCGATGCCTGCATCGCCAATGCCTCGGGATACTGGCTATAATGCTCGCGTGAAATAGCCGCGAGTTTTTCTTTTACAGCATCATCCACAAGGCTCGGTGAAGTCTCGGGTAAAGCACCAATCAAAGCATTTAACAACTTATCTTGCGGCTCTGGCATTTTCTCAACCCAAGACAAAAGCAGGTCTCGATTCACATACGCAGGCAGTGAACCCAAAATACCAATATCATTCTGATTATGCACCATCAAGCCTGTCGTTGTACCACGATCCAAGGTTAATACCTGCAAGAAATACAAGGAATGATATGCCAACTGCGTTGCTTTATCCGCTTCGCTTACAGGTTTGTTTTCTTGCAATGCCGCAGTCAGAATAGCCAAGTATGTATCAATCGCAGCTTCACCGACCGATTGTGCCAATGCCCTATCCTTATCCGCATCACCACTGTTATATTGTTCCAAATAAAAGTGTGAAACGCCACGATGTCGCTCCAATACTGGGATATAAAAATAACGCTCACCCTGCGCCACACCTTCTTCATATTGCGCAGGTGCTGCCGCTTGCATGGCATCGAAAAACTGCTGGGTTGCTTCTGGATTCTCAATTGAGGGATTCAAATCCGCCATCATACGCCAATAGCCTTCGCCACTTTTCATT
>JALUXZ010000138.1 GCA_027018935.1 Mariprofundaceae bacterium | reverse complement strand
GGAAACTTTCTGTGAAGCATCATCCCCACATCCAGCCAAACCTATGACTGCAACAAGACTTATAATCATTATACGAAACATTGTTCTCTCCTATTTTCTATCTCAAAGTTTTCTACAAACAACTTCAGCAGCATTATGACATAAAAAAGGCGCTCCATGCAAAGCATGAAACGCCTTTTCCTCTCAGTCTTTAACAGACTTTCATCATGCAGCAGCCTCATCCGATGGGGCTTCAACGTCAGCAGTAACTTCCACTACTTCTTCTACAATAGTTTCTTCAACCACTTCTTCCTCTTCACCTGTTGGTGCATTGCGCATCGCAAGACCAGTACCTGCTGGCAACAAGCGACCAAGAATTACATTTTCTTTCAAGCCAGTTAACCAATCCACCTTACCTGCAAGTGCAGCTTCGGTAATCACGCGCGTAGTTTCCTGGAATGATGCAGCAGAAATAAATGATTCTGTGTTCAACGATGCTTTGGTAATACCAAGCAATACAGGTTCGAATACCGCTGGCGGCTTACCTTCAGCAACCAACTTACGATTTTGTGCCAAAGCATGTTTACGTTCAACTTGCTCACCACCAACATATGTCGATGCCCCAGGCTCAATAATCAATACTTTACGCATCATTTGACGTGTAATCACTTCAATATGTTTATCGTTAATCTTCACGCCCTGTAAACGATAAACTTCTTGAACTTCATCGGTCAAATAATTCGCCAAAGCTTCAACACCCAATACACGCAAAATATCTTGCGGTGCAGGTGAGCCTTCCATCAATTTCTCACCACGACGGATGCGATCCCCTTCTTGCACAATAATATGAGAGCCTTTCGGAATCTGATATTCGATTGGATCCGTTGCATCATCAGGCTCGATGTAAATACGGCGTTTACCACGAATATCCTTACCAAAAGCAACCTTACCATCTTTAGCCGCAATAAATGCCAAGCTCTTCGGCTTACGTGCTTCAAACAATTCCACCACGCGTGGCAAGCCACCCGTAATATCTTTGGTCTTCGAGGTTTCACGTGGCAATCTTGCCAACACATCACCAGCTTTCACTTCAATGGTATCTTCCACATTCAAAATCGCGCCTGGCGACAAGAAATAACGCGCAGGAACATTGGTACGTGGAATTACAATTGGATCAGAATCAGGATCTTTCGGGTCAATCAACTGAATTTGTGGGCGTAAAGCGGTCTTACGCGCTTCAGTATGTTGAATAATGATACGATTCGACAAACCAGTCACTTCATCGGTTTGCTCA
This sequence comes from Mariprofundaceae bacterium, assembly GCA_027018935.1. Lineage (GTDB taxonomy): Bacteria > Pseudomonadota > Zetaproteobacteria > Mariprofundales > Mariprofundaceae. The sequence continues at coordinate 11,036 of JALUXZ010000138.1, read as the reverse complement.
CGAACCGTACGACCTTCTTCCATGTCCACATAACGAATTTTACCATCTACTTCAGCAATCAATGGCATCATATATGGATCCCATTCAGCCAATACCGTACCAAGCTTCACTTCGGCACCATCATCAACCTTCAACTGCGCACCATAAGCAACACGATGGCGCTCAACTTCTTTACCTTTCGCATCCAAGACTGAAATCTCAGTATGGCGGTTAATCACAATATTCTCGCCATGTGTATCACGAACCACCACAGCATCAATCAATGCAACCGTACCATTAAATTTGGATTCAATGTTCGCCTGTTCCGCAGAACGTGACGCAGTACCACCCACATGGAAGGTACGCATGGTCAACTGTGTTCCAGGTTCACCAATGGATTGCGCTGCAATCACACCCACAGCTTCGCCCATACAAACTGGCGTACCATGTGCCAAATCACGACCATAACATACTGCACATACACCTTGCTCAGATTCACAAGTCAACACAGAACGAATACGCAACTGCTCAATACCTGCATCATCAATTTTAGCGACCAACTCTTCATTTAACATCGTGCCAGTAGGCACTATTTCTACTTCACTGACTGGATCAACTGCAGGCTCTAAAAGAACACGACCCAAAACACGTTCAGACAATGGCTCAATAATTTCGCCACCCTCTACCAATGGAGAGATTGTAATGCCCTGTGTTGTGCCACAATCCTGTTCGCGAATCACAGCATCTTGTGCCACATCCACCAAACGACGTGTCAAATAACCTGAGTTCGCTGTCTTCAACGCTGTATCTGCCAAGCCCTTACGTGCGCCATGGGTAGAGATAAAGTATTGTAATACAGTCAAACCTTCACGGAAGTTTGAGGTAATGGGGTTTTCAATAATCGAACCATCTGGTTTCGCCATCAAACCACGCATACCAGCTAGCTGACGAATCTGTTGAGCCGAACCACGCGCTCCAGAATCCGCCATCATATAAACCGAGTTAAACGTTGTCATAGACTCTGTTTTCTTGCCATCAGCCGATGTTACTTCTTCTGTTTCCAAGTTATCCATCATCGCCTTGGCAACTTTTTCAGTCGTATGCGTCCACAAGTCAATCACCTTGTTATAACGCTCACCAGCAGTAATCAAGCCATCACGGTATTGATCTTGAACTTCACGCACTTCTTTCTCAGTTGTGCTTACAAACTTATACTTATCTTCAGGAATAATCACATCTGACAAGCAGAATGATGCGCCTGACACTGTTGCATAGCTATAACCCAAGTTTTTCAAACGGTCTGCAAGCAATACCGTTGATTTATTACCGGCAGCCACAAAACAATCTTCAATCAGTTGCGCTACTTCTTTTTTGCCCAATACGCGGTTAATGCTAGAAAATGGCAATTCATCAGGCAATACAGTCGAAATAATAGAGCGGCCTACGGTTGTATTTTCACGCACACCACGAATACGACATGTAATACGTGAATGAATGCTTACCACACCCGCATCATAAGCGCGTAATACTTCATCCGAAGATGCAAACACCATACCTTCACCAGGCTCAAATGGTTTTTCACGACTTAAATAATACAGCCCTAAAATCATATCCTGTGTTGGTACAATCACAGGTTTACCTGTAGCTGGAGACAAGACATTGTTCGAAGCCATCATCAAAGCGCGTGCTTCGGTTTGTGCTTCAACAGACAATGGCACATGTACAGCCATTTGGTCACCATCAAAATCGGCATTGAATGCTGTACAAACAAGCGGATGCAACTGAATGGCTTTACCTTCAATCAATACAGGTTCAAAGGCTTGAATACCTAGTCTATGCAAGGTTGGTGCACGGTTCAGCATCACTGGATGTTCGTGAATCACTTCTGCCAAAATATCCCATACTTCTGGAATACCTTGCTCAACAAGCTTCTTACCCGCTTTAATCGTGGTTGCTAAACCACGTAGTTCGAGCTTGTTATAAATAAATGGCTTAAACAGCTCCAATGCCATCTTCTTCGGAAGACCACATTGATGCAATTTCAAATCAGGACCAACCACAATCACAGAACGACCTGAGTAATCCACACGTTTACCAAGCAAGTTCTGACGGAAACGACCCTGTTTACCCTTAATCACATCAGAGAGTGATTTCAATGGGCGGCGGTTGTTACCAGTAATCGGCTTAGAGCGACGATCATTATCAAACAATGCATCTACAGATTCTTGCAACATACGTTTTTCATTACGTGTGATAATCTCTGGTGCATTCAATTCTAACAAACGACGCAAACGGTTGTTACGGTTAATCACACGACGATATAAATCATTCAAATCAGAGGTTGCAAAACGCCCGCCATCCAAAGGAACCAATGGACGAATTTCTGGTGGCAAGACTGGAATCACTTCCAAAATCAACCATTCAGGGCGATTACCAGAACCAAGCATGGCTTCCACAGTCTGCAAACGTTTGGTCAATTTGGTTAATTTCGTTACCGCTTTGGTTGCTTGAATTTGCGCACGCAAGCTTTGACGCTCTTCGTCCAAATCAATGTCTTTCAACATTTCACGCAGGGCTTCAGCACCCATGCCAGCACGGAACTCTTCACCGTACTCTTCAAAGGCTTCAAGATACTCTTCTTCTGTCAAAACTTGATATTGATCCAAACTGGTTAGACCAGGGTCAAGTACGATATACGATTCAAAATACAGAATGCGTTCTAGCTCTTTCAAGGTTTTATCAAGCAACAAACCAATACGCGATGGCAATGATTTCAAAAACCAGATATGTGCCACAGGTGCAGCCAAATCAATATGCGCCATACGATCACGACGAACTTTCGATTGAATCACTTCCACACCGCACTTCTCACATACCACACCGCGATGTTTTAGGCGTTTGTATTTACCACACAAACATTCGTAATCTTTAATTGGACCAAAAATCTTAGCGCAAAACAAACCATCACGTTCAGGTTTAAACGTACGGTAGTTAATCGTTTCAGGCTTTTTAACTTCACCAAATGACCAAGAGCGAATTTTCTCAGGGCTAGCCAAGCGAACTTGTAGACCATCAAAATCCTGAATGCTGCTCGGCTTTTGGAACATCTTAAATAATTCTTGCATGACTTATGCTCCTTCGCTTGGTTTTTTAACCATTTCAATATCAATCGCCAAAGCGTTTAATTCCTTGGTCATTACATTAAATGACTCAGGGATACCCGCATCAAACGACATATCACCGCGTACAATGGATTCATACATCTTCGTACGCCCTTGCACATCATCCGACTTCACAGTCAGCATTTCCTGCAACACATGTGCAGCACCATAAGCTTCCAGTGCCCACACTTCCATTTCACCAAAACGCTGCCCACCAAATTGAGCTTTACCACCCAATGGTTGTTGTGTAACCAATGAGTAAGGACCTGTTGAACGCGCATGAATCTTCTCATCAACCAAATGATGAAGTTTCAAGATATACATTTGACCAATGGTAATCGGGCGATCAAAAGCTTCGCCTGTGCGACCATCATATAATACTGCCTGACCAGACTGATCAACATCAGCTAGTTCCAACATACGTTTCAAATGCGCTTCATCGGCACCATCAAATGCTGGTGATGCAATCGGCACCCCACCTTTTAAGTTGTGTACCAATTCATCCAATTCAGCATCAGACATGTCTTTAATCTGACCGCATGCTTTACTATCTTCTTCATAAATCTCTAATAAATAATCGCGCAAGTCTTTTTTCTTAGATTTTGCACGCACCATTTCATTCAAACGATGCCCTAACTCTGCACCTGCATAACCCATATGAATTTCGAAAATCTGCCCGATATTCATACGTGAAGGTACACCCAATGGGTTCAAGCAAATATCAACGGAGCGACCATCTTCCGTAAATGGCATGTCTTCTTCTGGAACGATAACCGAAATAACACCCTTATTACCATGACGACCCGCCATTTTATCACCTGGTTGCAATTTGCGCTTCACAGCAACAAATACTTTCACAACCTTAATCACACCTGGCTTAAGTTCTGAACCTTCACGAACCTTGGCAACTTTCTCTTCAAAACGTGTTTCAAGACGCGCACGTTCATTGTCCATCGATTCAAGAATTTCAGCTACTCGCGCATTCACATCATCATTGTCAACCGATGCTGCTGATAACTCTCGTAACGGCAACTCAGCCAAGTGATCCGCAGTCACTTTTGCGCCAGCTTTAAGACCTTTCACACTTACAGCCTTATGACCTACTAGCAAACCTTGCAAACGATTTAATACGTTGCTTTCAAAAATGCGACGCTCATCTTCTTTATCTGCATAAAGTTTCTCAACTTCAGATTCTTCGATGGATTTTGCACGCTCATCTTTTTCATCACCACGACGGGTAAAGACTTGAACATCAACCACAACGCCTTCATTGCCAGGCTTGATGCGCAAAGAGCTATCACGAACATCCGATGCTTTTTCACCAAAGATGGCGCGTAATAATTTTTCTTCAGGTGAAAGTTGTGTCTCACCCTTCGGCGTGATTTTACCAACAAGAATATCGCCGCCTTTTACTTCTGCACCAATAAATGCAATGCCTGTATCATCCAAATGACGTAAAGCTTCTTCACCCACATTTGGAATATCACGGGTAATTTCTTCTTCGCCCAGTTTGGTATCACGTGCCACACCTTCAAACTCTTCAATGTGGATTGAGGTATAAACATCTTCTTTTACCAACTTCTCAGAAATTACAATCGCATCTTCAAAGTTATATCCGCGCCAAGGCATCAAGGCAGTCAATACATTGCGACCCAATGCCAACTCACCCATATCAGTGGATGGACCATCAGCAATAATATCGCCAGGACGAACCATATCGCCAGCTTTTACACTTGGACGTTGGTTAAAGCAGGTGTTTTGATTCGAGCGGCGATATTTAAACAAACGATAAATATCAACACCAGGTTCGCCTTCAACCTGTTCATCATCATGTACACGCACCACAATTCGAGAGCCATCAACCGACTCAACCACACCTGCACGACGTGCAACAGCAGATACGCCTGAATCTCGTGCCAACGGTGCTTCCATACCCGTTCCGACTAATGGTTTCTCAGCACGCAATAAAGGCACTGCCTGACGCTGCATGTTCGCACCCATCAAGGCACGGTTCGCATCATCATGCTCTAAGAATGGAATCAAGCCCGCACCCACAGAAATAACTTGTGATGGTGATACATCCATATATTCAATATCCGCAGGTGCAGACATAATAAATTCACCGTCTTGACGACACTGAACAACATCCGCAACAAAAGCACCCTTAGCATCTACCTTTGCGTTTGCCTGAGCCATCACATGACCAGCTTCTTCAATAGCAGACAAGTAAACCACTTCATCCGTCACCTTGCCATTTTTCACTGCACGGTAAGGCGTTTCAATAAAACCGAACTCATTCACCTTGGCATATGATGCCATAGAGTTAATCAAACCAATGTTTGGACCCTCAGGTGTTTCAATCGGACATAAACGACCATAGTGGGTTGGATGCACATCGCGCACTTCAAAACCAGCACGTTCACGTGACAAACCACCAGGGCCAAGCGCCGAAATACGACGTTTATGCGTCACTTCAGATAATGGGTTGGTTTGATCCATAAACTGTGACAACTGCGAAGAGCCAAAGAACTCTTTTACAGAGGCTATCAACGGCTTGGCATTTACCAAGTCGGACGGCATAGCTTCGGTTAAATCACTGGATGTCAAACGCTCACGAATAGCGCGTTCCATACGAATCAAGCCAATGCGAATTTGGTTTTCCAATAATTCACCAACAGAGCGTAAACGACGATTACCCAAGTGGTCAATATCATCCACTTCGCCAATGCCATCGCGCAATTCAAGCAAGGTGTCCATGGTCATCATAATATCTTCAACACGCAACGTGCCTTGATCCAATGGCACATCACTGTTTTTGATATTCAAACGACTGTTCAACTTCATACGTCCTACAGCTGACAAATCATAACGTGATTTATCAAAGAACATGGATTCAAACAATGCTTTGGCAGTTTCCACGGTTGGTGGCTCGCCAGGACGCATCATGCGATAAATTTCAACTTGTGCTTCTTCTTTGGATTGAACGGTGTCCAAACGCAACGTATCAGCCAACCAAGGGCCACGTTGGAAGCTATCGATAAACAAGCAATCAAATTCATTGATACCAGCACCTTGCAATGCAGACAATGATTCTTCTGTGATTTCATGGTTGTGATCCAAAAGAATCTCGCCATCATCAATCATCAATGGCTCAGCAATCACTTCACCAATCATATTCTCAACAGGTACATCCAACCACTCAACGCCAGCTTCTACCAACTTCTTAATCGCCATGCGTGTGATTTTCTTGCCTTCTGCAACAATCTGTTTGCCATCAATTTCAATGGTCGTTGCAGCACGGCTACCCAAAAATAAGTCCGCATCAAAGCGTACTTGATAAGCATCACCCGAAACACGGTAGGTACGACGCTTGTAAAAACGGTTTAAAATTTCCTGTGTCGATAGTCCCAATGCCTTGAGTACAATACCTGCTGGCATCTTGCGACGTAAATCGATACGGAAATGAATTTTATCTTTAATATCAAACTCGAAATCCAACCATGAACCACGGTATGGAATAATACGGGCTTTAAAAAGGAATTTTCCTGATGCGTGACTTTTACCACTATCATGGTCAAAAAACACGCCTGGAGAGCGATGAACCTGCGATACAATCGCACGCTCTGTACCATTAATGATGAATGAGCCATAGTCAGTCATCAAAGGAATTTCACCCATATAAACAAATTGGTCACGCACTTCTTTCACCGTACGCTTGGCATTTTTGCCTTCGCCATCTGTTTCAAAAAGTTTCAAACGAAGTTTTACTTTTACAGGCAAAGCATATGTTAAGTCACGGCGACGACATTCATCTTGGTCATAACGCGGCGCGGCATATTCCAGCCCTTCAAACATCAATTCCGCATTTCCACCATAATCTCTGATTGGAAAAGTGTTACGAAACACTGTACCCAAACGTGAAGCATCAATGTCGGTTTTACCACCACCAACACCCACAAACTCACGATAAGAACCAACCTGAAGATGGAGCATATTCGGCATATCAATCACCGAATGAATACTTCCAAAATTTTTACGAATTCGCTTCACTGCAACTTGCTTGCCCATACAGACCTCGGATGAATATTTACTTTAGCTTTGTTGAAATTACAAAAAAAACTTAGACGCGAAAAGACCGAACCCCGGCAGCAGAGCTACCGAGGATCAGCCTCAATGCGTTTAAGCGTAGTGCGCAATGCGCGAATTACTTCAACTCAACCGATGCGCCAGCTGCTTCCAACTTAGCTTTCAAATCTTCAGCTTCGTCTTTAGAAACACCTTCTTTTACTGGTGCAGGTGCGCCATCAACTACTGCTTTAGCTTCTTTCAAGCCAAGACCAGTCGCTTCACGTACCGCTTTAATTGCTTGGATTTTCTTGTCACCTGCTGATGTCAAGATAACGTCAAACTCAGTTTGCTCTGCTGCTGCTTCACCACCAGCGGCTGCGCCGCCAGCTGCTGCTACAGCTACAGGTGCTGCTGCAGATACGCCGAACTTGTCTTCCAAAGCTGTTACCAGCTCAGACAATTCCAACACTGTCATAGTTTCAATTGCTTCGATTAAGTCATCTTTAGAAATAGCCATTTTATGGAAATCCTCTTATCTTTATATATTTTTATAAATGTGCAAAGGATTCTTTCCGCCCCATGAGTCAAACCCATAATGGAGAGCAAAGTCTGCTTTGCGCCAGTTAAATTTGTTTATGCCGCTTCTTTCTGGTCGCGAATAGCTGCCAGAACGCGTACAAATGAACCCGGAATTTCGTTCAAAGTACGTACAAAACCGCTGATCGGCGATTGCATGCTGCCCAACATCTTGGCCAACAATACATCGCGTGACGGCAAGCTTGCGAGTGCTTTGATTTCTGCTGCGCTGATTGATTTCCCATCAAGAACACCACCTCTAATTTCTAGAGCTTTATGATCTTTAGCAAAATCAGCCATTGCTTTAGCCATACCCACTGGGTCTGTACCATAAGCAATTGCAACAGGTCCGGTGAATAGTTCTTCAGCAGCCTTAAAGCCAGTATCTTCAGCAGCACGACGTGCCAATGTATTCTTTACAACCTGCAAAGACACACCAGCCTGATTGAGGTCACGACGTAGTGAGCCCATTTCAGTTACAGTCAAGCCACGGTATTGTGCAACAACACCAGCGGAAGATTCAGACCAGGCAGCATGAAGTTCTTCAACAATACTTTGTTTGTCTTGTTTATTCACTTCTACCCCCATACAAATTCGACCCGCGCAAGAAAACTTGCACTCCATCTATGCAGGACAGTTTTACCTGATTAAGCATCCCTCTTATAAAGTTCAGCTCCGGCAGTCATGGACGGATCGTTTTTTCAGTTATTCACTTCAATATTCATTCAAATATCCAAGCCAACAACTAACTTTCGCATCTCACTCAAAAATAGAGAAATGCTAAAAGCACCGCTATAGGCGGCACCTTCAATTCTTTTTACAGTGTTGCGCTATCCACACGCACACCAGCACCCATCGTTGAAGAGAGAACAATACTCTGCATATAACGACCTTTCGCTGATGCAGGCTTCATGCGATTCAATTCAGAAAATAGGAACTCAATATTCTCAATCAATTTAGCATCATCAAATGAACGACGACCAACAGGGGCATGAATCACGCCTGCTTTATCAACACGCACTTCAATCTGACCTGATTTAATCGCGCCAACAGCCTTGGTAACATCCATCGTTACAGTTCCAAGCTTAGGGTTTGGCATCAAACCACGCGGACCCAATACACGACCCAAGCGACCCACAAGACCCATCATATCTGGTGTTGCAACAACACGATCAAAATCAAGGAAGCCACCTTGGATTTTTTCAAATAAATCATCTGCACCCACAACATCTGCGCCAGCCGCTGTTGCTTCTTCAGCCTTTGCACCCTTTGCAAACACAGCAACGCGTACTGTCTTGCCTGTGCCGTTTGGAAGAGAAATACTACCGCGAACCATTTGATCAGCATGACGAGGATCAACACCCAGTTTCACTGCCACATCAACAGATTCATCAAATTTTGCTTTTGGTTGCGCAGAAACCGCAGAAACTGCATCCACCAAATTCACTGCACCTTCCGCAACTACTTCACGCGATGCTTTCATACGTTTCGATAACTTTGCCATGATCGCCCCTTACCCTTCGACAACCAGACCCATAGAACGGGCCGTGCCAGCAATAATTTTTGCACCTGCTTCTACATCGTAACAATTCAAGTCAGCCATTTTAGCTTCAGCAATTTCACACAATTGTGCGTGTGTTACTGTGCCAACTTTATCTTTGTTCGGTACAGCAGAACCTTTTTGAATCTTCGCCGCTTTCTTCAAAAGAATCGAAGCAGGAGGTGTTTTAATTGCGAATTCAAATGTCTTGTCCGCAAATACTGTAATCACTACAGGCAGGGGCATGCCCTTTTCCATCTCCTGAGTACGCGCATTGAAGGCTTTACAGAATTCCATAATATTTAGACCAGCTTGACCCAATGCAGGACCTACTGGTGGGGCAGGGTTAGCCGCGCCTGCTGCTACTTGCAGCTTTACAAACTTTTCAATCTTCTTAGCCATTTGACTCTCCAACCGACTCGCAGCATTCCTTGCTTAAAGTCTTTATTCGCACCTCATAACGAGATGCTTCCGCTTGCGCGGTAAGCCCTGCATCCTTGCAGGACAAAACTATACAATCAGCCTTTTTCCACCTGAACATAATCAAGCTCTACAGGCGTAGGACGACCAAAAATAGACACACTAACTTTCAACTTAGCTTTATCTTCATCCACTTCTTCAACCACACCATTAAATGATGCAAAAGGCCCATCAATCACACGTACCGCCTCACCAACATCAAACAAAACTTTTGGCTTCGGACGCTCAATACCTTCTTCAATTTGTCGGCGCAACTGATCCACCTGCGATTGCGGAACTGGGCGAGGCTTACCTCCTGAACCCAAGAAACCACTGACTTGACGCGTACTTGTTACCACATGCCAAGTTTCATCATTAAGAACCATCTCAACCATGATATAACCAGGGAAAAACTTGCGCTGTGAAGTCACTTTTTGGCCATCTTTCAGCTCAACCACTTCCTCACGAGGAACCATGATTTCGCCAAATTGCTCAGCTTGACCCGCACGCTCAGCATTTTCACGCAACATACCTTCGACTTTATCTTCAAAGCCAGAATAAACTTGAACTACATACCAACGCATCGTCATCTTAAATCACCATCTGCACAAGAGCACTAAAGCTAGAATCAACCAACCACAAAAATAGCGACAAAATCAAAACCATCACCACAACCATTAATGTGGACTGCATGGTTTCTTTACGCTCAGGCCAAACAACCTTGCGTGCTTCAGCGCGAACTTCGCTAAAAAATCTTGATACTGTCGCAATACTCATCGTTCAACCTCTTCCATAAATTCACCAGCTTGATCAAAAATGGCAGGCGAGGAGGGACTCGAACCCACAGCACCCGGTTTTGGAGACCGGTACTCTACCAATTGAGCTACTCGCCTATTCTTTAAGACTTAAACTTTACCTTCTTTATGAAGGGTGTGTTTACGACAAAAATTACAATATTTTTTCAACGTCAATTTTTCAGTCATCGTACGTTTGTTTTTATCAGTTGTGTAATTACGACGTTTACAATCTTCACACGCCAAAGACAACAATTCACGCATATCTCTACTCCAACGACAACAAGGCAGCAGCAGTAAAACTGCCGCTGCCTAAGTCGATTATCTTTTAACTTTACTCGCTAATTTCGGTAACGACGCCAGCGCCGACCGTACGACCACCTTCGCGGATAGCGAAACGCAGCTCTTTATCCATTGCGATTGGTGTAATCAATTCAACATCCATAGAGATGTTATCAC